>NZ_JBHWFG010000018.1:0-19791 GCF_042733745.1 Streptomyces sp. NPDC059696 | reverse complement strand
CGAAGGTGCCGTGGTGACAGGTTCCCGAAGCAGCGTTCTACGCCTTCCCCGACTTCGCCCCCGCCGCCCCGGCACCCCCGGCCCCCCAGATCCTCCGCAAGCGCCCTGCCCCCACCGCCCCCCGCGCCTGCCGCTTGGGCACGCAGTGCACGGGCAGCACGCTCAGCCCCCATCCCCCGGCCGCGACCGCGGCCTCCAGCGCCCCCGCTCCGGGCGCGGCCACCAGCCGGAGCACGGCCCACCACCACAGCGCCCCCAGCCCGAGCACGACCCCACGAGCCCTCCAGCGCCGGCTCCCCCAGCCGCGCCGGCTCCCCCAGCCCGCTATCCCCGTCACGGCCGCCACCTCCGGCCCGACGCTATGCCGCCACCCCGGCACGCCGACAGGGCGCACCCCAGGCACACGGGCGCACCTCGAATGCCACCCAAGCCACGCCCGTGTGGCCCTCCGGCACCGCACAGCCCTCCGGCACCACACGTCCCTCCGGAGCCACACGCCCCTCCGGAGCCACACGCCCCTCCGGAGTCACACAGCCGCCCTGCGCCACACGGCCGCCCTGCCCCACACGGCCGCCCTGCACCACACGGCCGCCCCTCGCCAAACAGCGGCACCGTGCTGCAGAAACTTCTCGTGCGAAGCGGCCACCCCGCACCGCACAGCCTTCCGAGCCGAGCGGTGGCGCAGCTCCCACCCGGCCCAGTACCCGCTCCCGCTCCCGCTCGCGTCACCCGTTCTCGGCCTGGAACATCCAGTGATGCTTCTCCAGGTCCGCCGTGATCCCGATGAAGATGTCCTGGCTCACCGGATCCGGCTCTCCTGTCGTCGCGACCCGCTCCCGCATCCGCGCGATCACCGCTCCCAGCGCGTCGACCAGCGTGCCCACGGCGGTGGTGTCGTCCACCCAGCCTTCCGGGGTCACGCCGATCCCGGAGCCGACCGCAACGGTCGCGGCACGGCCGTCGGGCGAGATGCCCAGGGCGGCGGCGCGTTCGGCCACGGTGTCGGAGTACTTCCGCGCGGTGTCGACGACCTCGTCGAGCTGGAGATGCACGGAGCGGAAGCGCGGCCCCACCACGTTCCAGTGGATCTGCTTCGCCACGAGGGCGAGGTCCACGAGATCGACCAGGGCACCCTGCAGCGCCTCGGACACGGTCTTCAGGTTCGCGTCCGACAACGGGCTCTTCACGACGTACATCCGCACCTCCGAGGACTGCCCCCGCCATCCCCTCAACGATGACCGCCGCACGCCACACCGGCAAACGCACACGAATCGGACACCGTGTGCATGGGCGCCATCAGCCGGGACCGAGTCGGCGGAACCCCCGGGCAAGCGAACCCAGCCCAGACCCCCGGGCAAGCGAAAACCCCGGGCGACGCCTCTCCGGATCTCCTGGATCCGGAGAGGCCCGGCCGGGGCCTCACCACTTCTCAGCGCCTGGTCGGGCGCCGCTCACTCATGCCGCGTATGCGTGAAGCCTCACGCGGCGACGACGTCCACCGCTTCGGCGGGCGCCTTGATCGTGACCCGTTCCGGTGGCACACCGGTCACCGATACGGAACCCAGCATCGAGCGAACCGGCGTGGGTACAGGCTCGCTGGGGGTGGCCGCTGCAGACTGGGCCAGCTCGGCGAGGGCGAGCTCGTCGCTCACTTCCCGCATGAGCTCGGACATCCGTACGTCCAGCGCGTCGCAGATGGCGGAGAGCAGCTCGGAGGAAGCCTCCTTCTGCCCCCGCTCCACCTCGGAGAGATAGCCGAGTGAGACTCGGGCGGACGAGGAGACTTCGCGCAGAGTACGGCCCTGGCGCTGGCGCTGCCGACGCAGCACGTCACCCAGCAGGCGACGGAGCAGAATCATCGGTGGCTCCCTCCTCGGACCGCGTAGCCGCATCCATTACGCCCCACCGTACCGCCTTGCGCCGCGGCCGTGCGGGGAGCGATGTCGTGTTCACTCAGGGCTGCAAACATCAAAACCCCCCGTTCCGTTCCGTATCCTGTGCCCGCTCATTCCCAGTCTGTTCGCCCGCAAGCTCCTTCAGGAGCAGTGCGAGTACGCTCCGTACACTCTCTCTACGAATTTCCGCGCGGCCGCCGTTCAACCGCAGAGCCTCCACTTTTCCGCCGCCGGCAGAACCGGCATCCGTCCCGGCGGGCCCGTCCACGGCGACGAAGACCGTCCCCACGGGGTGCCCGTCCTGCGGCTCGGGGCCCGCGACACCGGTGGTGGCGATGCCCCAGTCGGTACCGAGCGCCTTGCGCACACCGGCCGCCATCTGGGCCGCGACCTGCGCATCCACCGCTCCGCGTGCCGCCAGCAGAGTGGCGTCGACATCGAGCAGGTCGTGCTTCAGGTCGGTGGCGTAAGCGGTCACGGACCCCCGGAAGACCTTGGACGCCCCGGGGACCGACGTGATCTCCGCCGCAACGAGGCCACCGGTCAGCGACTCCGCGACGGCGAGCGTCTCGCCGTTCACCGTGAGTAGTCGGACCACGTCGGTGGCCGTGGAACTCACGCTTCCTTCTCCTCCAACGCAGCCTTGCGCGCGGCGATTCCCTGCCTGCGCAAGACAATGGCCTGTTTCACATAGTCGAGCCCGGTCACCACGGTCAGCACGACCGCCGCGGCCATCACCCACCACCTCAGGGTCGCCAGCCACCCCGTCAGTGCGAGCACGTACATGCCCACGGCCACGCCCTGGGTGAGGGTCTTGAGCTTGCCGCCGCGGCTGGCCGGGATGACGCCGTACCGGATGACCAGAAAACGCAGCAGGGTGACTCCGAGTTCCCTGCCGAGGATGACGCCGGTCACCCACCAGGGCAGGTCGCCGAGCGCGGACAGACAGATCAGCGCCGCGCCCATGATCGCCTTGTCGGCGATAGGGTCGGCGATCTTTCCGAAGTCCGTGACCAGGTTGTACGTACGCGCCAGGTGACCGTCGAAGAGGTCCGTGATCATGGCGATGGCGAAAGCGGCCCAGGCGAGGGACCGCCACGCCGGGTCGTAGCCGCCGTCGGCGAGCATGAGGGCGACGAAGCCCGGCACGAGGACCAGCCGGAGCATGGTCAGCAGGTTGGCGATGTTCCAGACGCTGGCCTGGTTGACGGCCGCGGCGGCGATCTTCCCGCCCCGCGGGGTCTTCCCCTCGCCCTCGACGTCGACACCGGCCTCCGCACCGACGACCGCGTCACCGGCGGCGGAACCGGAACCCACGTCGGAAGCAGCACCGTCGGCGGCACCGGACACCGCGTCCGCACCGGTCACCCCACCCGCACCGGACACCGTGTCCGCAGCGGGCACCGCACCGGCGGCCCCACAGTCCCCCGCGTCGACCGCCTCGCCGTGCCCGCCGTCAGGCGCCCCGCCGTGGCCCGCGCCGGGCGCGGCAGCGTGCCCCGCGGCGGACGACCCGCCCTCGGCCGACCGCGCGACCGCGGCCGCGGGTGCCGTCCCCGAGGCCGCCGCAGCCGTACCGGCCGCGGCCCTCCTCACTCCGGAGGAGCCTCCCGCCGCGGATGCCGGTACACCCGTCATCTGCCCGCCTCCTCACTCCACGCAGGCGAGGCGAACGAGCCCTGCAGCGGCTCGGCCACCAGGTCGACACCTTCCGTACCGACCACCTTGGCCTCGACCATACGGCCGACCCGCAGACCCGCGCCGCTCGTGAGCAGCACCTGGCCGTCCGTCTCGGGCGCCTGGTGCTCCGCACGGCCGTACACGCCGTCCTCGTCGACGGTCTCGACGAGGACCCGCACGCTCTGGCCGACGCGTTCCTCGGCCCGCTGCGAGACGAGCTCCTCGGCCATGCGGGAGATGTGGGCCAGGCGCTCGGCGACGACGTCCTCGTCGAGCTTGTCGTCGTAGGTCGCCGCCTCGGTGCCCTCCTCGTCGGAGTAGCCGAAGACGCCGATGGCGTCCAGCCGCGCGCCGTTCAGGAACCGCTCCAGCTCGGCGAGGTCGGCCTCGCTCTCGCCGGGGAAGCCGACGATGAAGTTGGAGCGGACACCGGCCTCGGGCGCCTTGCTCCGGATGGTGTCGAGCAGCTCCAGGAAGCGGTCGGTGTCGCCGAAGCGGCGCATGGCGCGCAGCACGCCGGGCGCGGAGTGCTGGAAGGACAGGTCGAAGTAGGGCGCGACCTTCGGGGTCGAGGTCAGCACGTCGATGAGGCCGGGCCGCATCTCGGCCGGCTGGAGGTAGCTGACCCGGACGCGCTCGATGCCGTCGACCTCGGCGAGCTCGGGCAGCAGCGACTCCAGCAGGCGGATGTCGCCGAGGTCCTTGCCGTAGGAGGTGTTGTTCTCGGAGACCAGCATGACCTCCTTCACGCCCTGCTCGGCCAGCCACCGGGTCTCGTTCAGCACGTCGCTCGGGCGGCGGGAGATGAAGGAGCCGCGGAAGGACGGGATGGCGCAGAAGGAGCAACGCCGGTCGCAGCCGGAGGCGAGCTTCACGGAGGCGACCGGGGAGCCGTCCAGGCGGCGGCGCAGGGGCGCGCGCGGGCCGGAGGCCGGAGCGAGGCCCTCCGGAAGGTCCGCGGGCGCCACGGCGGGCTCGGCCGGGCCGTGTCCGGGCAGGGCGACCCCGGTGGCCGACTCCTGGCGCTCCGCCGGGCTGATCGGCAGCAGCTTGCGCCGGTCGCGCGGGGTGTGCGAGGCGTGGATGCCGCCGTTGAGGATGGTCTGCAGGCGGTCCGAGATGTCCGCGTAGTCGTCGAAGCCGAGCACACCGTCGGCCTCGGGGAGGGCCTCGGCGAGATCCTTGCCGTACCGCTCGGCCATGCAGCCCACCGCCACGACGGCCTGGGTTCTGCCGTGCCCCTTGAGGTCGTTGGCCTCCAGGAGGGCGTCGACGGAGTCCTTCTTGGCGGCTTCGACGAAGCCGCAGGTGTTCACGACGGCGACGTCCGCGTTCTCGGCGTCCTCCACGAGCTGCCAGCCGTCCGCCTCCAAACGGCCTGCGAGCTCCTCCGAGTCCACCTCGTTACGGGCGCAGCCAAGGGTGACGAGTGCGACGGTACGGCGTTCAGGCATGGGCTCAAGACTACTTCGTCCCGCTGACACCCCACGTCGACGGGGTTGGCCGTTTCCCGGCCAACCCCGTATCAACTGGACCTTTCGGGCCGATCACCCGGCCTCGGGGTCGCCCTTCGTGTACGTCAGGCGTTCGACGGACCCCGGCTGGAAGTCCTCTTCGATCTTCTTGCCGTTGACGAAGAGGTCGATCGCGCCGGCGTCGCCGAGGACGAGCTGGACCTTCGAGCTGTCCTGGAAGGTCTTGGTGTCGCCCTGCTTGAGGACGCCGTCGAAGATCATCCGGCCGTTGTGGTCCTTGGCGGCGATCCAGCTGCGGCCGTCGGCGGCGGCCACGCGGACGGTGACCTTGTCCTGCGGCGCGGCGGCGATGGCGCTGTCCGACGGTTCGGGAGCGGGCTCGGCGGGCTTCTTGGTCTTGGTGGTCGGGGATGCGGAGTCGCTGGGCGTGGAGCCCTCGGCCACGTTCGCCTCGGTGCCGCCGTCGTCGCCGCCCTGGAACATCGTGAAGCCGACGAAACCGATCACGGCGACGATCGCGGCGACCATGGCCGCGGTCCAGTTGGGACCGCGCCGCTCCGGACGGATGCGTTCCGCCTCGAAGAGGGGCGCGGCCGGGGTCGGCGCCGGCCGCCCGCCGTGTTCGTCGCCGTACTGGGCGAGCAGCGGCTCGGGGTCGAGGTGGACGGCCTTGGCCAGGGTCCTGATGTGCCCACGGGCGTAGACGTCCCCACCGCAGGGGGAGAAGTCGTCGGCCTCGATCGCGTGCACGATGTTCATGCGGACCCGGGTGGCGCTACTGACGTCGTCGACGGTCAGCCCGGCGGCGATACGAGCCTGCTGCAGGGCACGGCCGATGGAGGGGCGGGCTTCCTCGTGGTCTGCTTCGACGTGCTCGTTTTCGAACGGACGCTCGTCTTCAGGGGAGTTGCCGATGGACACGGGGGCGCCTTTCGAGCGTGTAGCCGCCTGTGCTGGAAGTTCAGTCTAGGGGGGTACCAAAAGGGTGGGGCAACCGGGCGGTGTCACTTTGTACGCCATCGGAATGGCCCGACATTCCGATGGTGGGGTCGCTGTTCTTCGCTTCCCTCAACTTGACGTACACCGTAGGGAAACGGTTGCCCGGTGATCCCTTACGGGTGAGTCACGATCCGGACCCGATTGCCGTAACGCCCCGTGCGGCGATCACCGTCTGCAGCTTCCCTATCCTTCAGACTCCCCCCGGATCAGGGCGAGCACGCCATCCAGCTCGTCAGGCTTCACAAGAACGTCACGAGCCTTCGAACCCTCGCTCGGTCCGACGATGTTCCGGGACTCCATCAGGTCCATCAGCCGGCCGGCCTTGGCGAAGCCGACGCGCAGCTTGCGCTGGAGCATGGACGTCGACCCGAACTGCGTGGAGACGACCAGTTCGGCCGCCTGGCACAGCAGGTCGAGGTCGTCGCCGATGTCCTCGTCGATCTCCTTCTTCTGCTTGGTGCCCACGACGACGTCGTCCCGGAAGACGGGCGTCATCTGGTCCTTGCAGTGCCGGACGACGCCCGCGATCTCCTCCTCGGTGACGAACGCGCCCTGCATACGGGTGGGCTTGTTGGCCCCCATGGGCAGGAACAGCCCGTCGCCCTTGCCGATGAGCTTTTCGGCACCGGGCTGGTCGAGGATGACGCGCGAGTCGGCCAGCGAGGACGTGGCGAACGCCAGGCGTGACGGCACGTTCGCCTTGATCAGACCGGTGACGACGTCCACCGACGGCCGCTGCGTGGCGAGCACCAGGTGGATGCCGGCCGCACGCGCGAGCTGCGTGATGCGCACGATCGCGTCCTCGACGTCCCGCGGCGCGACCATCATCAGGTCGGCGAGCTCGTCGACGATGACCAGCAGGTACGGGTACGGCTGGAGCTCGCGCTCGCTGCCCTCGGGCGGTTTGACCTTGCCCTCGCGCACGGCCTTGTTGAAGTCGTCGATGTGCCGGTAGCCGTAGGCGGCGAGATCGTCGTAGCGCAGGTCCATCTCGCGCACGACCCACTGGAGCGCCTCGGCAGCCCGCTTCGGGTTGGTGATGATCGGCGTGATCAGGTGCGGGATGCCCTCGTACGCGGTCAGTTCGACCCGCTTGGGGTCGACCAGGATCATCCGGACGTCCTCGGGGGTCGCCCGCATCATGATCGAGGTGATCAGGCAGTTGATGCAGGACGACTTGCCGGAGCCGGTGGCACCGGCGACCAGCATGTGCGGCATCTTCGCCAGCGAGTGCATGACGTAGCCGCCCTCGACGTCCTTGCCGAAGGCGACCAGCATCGGGTCGTCGTCCTCGGCGGACTCCGCCAGACGGAGTACGTCACCGAGGTTGACCATCTCCCGGTCCGTGTTCGGGATCTCGATGCCCACCGCGGACTTGCCGGGGATGGGGCTGATGATCCGCACGTCCGGGCTGGCGACGGCGTAGGCGATGTTCTTCGTCAGGGCGGTGATCCGCTCGACCTTCACGGCGGGGCCGAGCTCGACCTCGTAGCGGGTGACCGTCGGGCCGCGGGTGAAGCCGGTGACACTGGCGTCCACCTTGAACTCGGTGAAGACCGTCGTCAGCGACTCGACGATGAGGTCGTTGGCGGCGCTGCGGGCCTTGCCCGGGCCGCCGCGCTCCAGCAGGTCCAGCGACGGCAGCGCGTATGTGATGTCGCCGGAGAGCTGGAGCTGCTCCGCGCGCGCGGGCAGGTCGCGGGGTTCGGCGGGCGGGGTCTTGGTGAGGTCGCGGACACCGGGCCTGGGCCGCTGCGGTTCGGGCGCGGCCTGCTCGGTGCTGTCCTGCTTGAGCTTCTCCTGCTGGGGGCGGGCGGCCGGGACCGGCGTCGGCGTGGTCGCCTCCTGGTCCCCCACCCGGACACCCTGGGTGAGGTCCGCGACGACCGGCGAGGGCGGCATGCCGTGCAGCACGGCCCCGTCGAGGGCCGCGGCGGCCGCCGCTGCGACGTCCACGGCGTCCCTGGGCCGGTCCATGTCGGGCTGCGGCACCGCCGAGCGGCGCGGACGGCCACGGCGCCGCGTGAGCGCCTCCTGTTCGGCAGGGTCGGGGTCGTACGCCTCGGGCGCCGGCGCGCGCCTGCCGCGCGGGCGTGCGGGCAACGCCTCGCGCCACTGCTCCTCGTAACGCTCGTCGTCGTCGGCGAAGGCGAACTCGTCCTCGGCCGGGTCGCGGACGAGCCCGAGACGCACCCCGAGCAGCCGCAGCCGCTGCGGGATGGCGTTGACCGGCGTGGCCGTGACGACCAGCAGCCCGAAGACCGTGAGCAGCACCAGCAGCGGCACGGCGAGCACGTCGCCCATGGCGTACGACAGCGGGGTCGCCATGCCCCAGCCGATGAGGCCGCCGGCGTCCCTTATGGCCTGCATGCCGTCGCCGCGCGCGGGTGAGCCGCACGCGATGTGGACCTGGCCGAGCACGCCGATGACGAGCGCGGACAGGCCGATGACGATGCGTCCGTTGGCCTCGGGCTTCTCCGGGTGCCGGATGAAGCGCACGGCGATGACCGCGAGGAGTATCGGCACCAGCAGGTCGAGCCGGCCGAAGGCGCCGGTCACCAGGATCTCCACGAGGTCGCCCACGGGGCCCTTGAGGTCGGCCCAGGTGCCGGCGGCGACGATCAGCGCGATGGCGAGCAGCAGCAGGGCGACACCGTCCTTGCGGTGGGCCGGGTCGAGGTTCTTGGCGCCCTGCCCTATGCCGCGGAACACGGCGCCGACCGCGTGCGCCACGCCGAGCCACACGGCCCGCACCAGGCGGTAGACGCCACCGGTGGGACTGGGGGCCGGCCTGGGCGCGACCTTCTTGGCCGCGGCCTTCCTGGCGGGCGCCTTCTTCGCGGGAGCCTTCTTGGCGGCGGCCTTCTTCGCCGGAGCCTTCGAGGCCGCCCTCTTGGCGGGCGGCGGCTTCTTGGCTGCGGAGGGACGTGAGGCCATGTGTGTGAGGTTACCGGGGGAGACGACAGGGGACACGTGTGTCCACGGCTTCACCCGTTCGTGTCGCTCCGGGAGAGGCGCGAAACTGACGCGCGGTCACGGACGGATAATCCCGCCTGCGCGCGCGTCAGTTCTGCGAGGACACCGAGGAAGTGCTCCCGGTGCCCGGCTCCAGCGCGTCCAGCGCCCGCCGCAACCCCGTGAGCTTGCGCTCCAGATGAGCCGCCGTGGCCACCGCCGCGGCGTCCGTCGACTCGTCATTGAGCTGCTTGGTCAGCGCTTCGGCCTGCTCCTCGACGGCCGCGAGCCGCGCGGAGAGCTCCGCGAGCAGCCCGGCCGACTCCTTGGCCTCACCGCCCGCGTCCTTGCCGTTGCCCTCCAACTGGAGCCGCAGCAGCGACGCCTGCTCCCGCAGCTGGCAGTTCTTCATGTACAGCTCGACGAAGACCGAGACCTTCGCGCGCAGCACCCACGGGTCGAACGGCTTGGAGATGTAGTCCACCGCGCCCGCCGCGTAGCCCCGGAAGGTGTGGTGCGGGCCGTGGTTGATCGCCGTGAGGAAGATGATCGGGATGTCCCTGGTCCGCTCGCGGCGCTTGATGTGCGCGGCGGTCTCGAAGCCGTCCATCCCCGGCATCTGGACATCCAGCAGGATGACCGCGAAGTCGTCCGTGAGCAGCGCTTTGAGCGCTTCCTCCCCGGACGATGCCCGCACCAGCGTCTGATCGAGCGCAGAGAGGATCGCCTCCAGCGCCAGCAGATTCTCCGGCCGGTCATCGACCAGGAGGATCTTGGCCTTCTGCACCATGGCCCGCCCTCCTCGCCCCGGCGTGGGGCCTCCCCTGTCCGCAGGACCTGTGGCAGCACCGATGGGTGCCGCCCCAGCAGACGACTCCCTTGCGCCGCCCGTCCTTGTGCCGGTCATCGTAGCCGCACCCTGCCCGTCGCCACACCCTGTCACCGTGATGTCACTGTGCACATAGCAGAAACGCAGCAGGAGACCAGAAGGTTCCCCAGATCCTGTACTTCTACACGACTATGCGCACACCGAGTCCGCAACTCCGTGTGAACACCGAACCTTCCCGTCATGGTCGCGCAACTGCCCAACGTTCCCCTCATTCTCCTCGCATCCACTGATCCATCACCGTCAGCAGATGATCGGGGTCGACCGGCTTCGTCACGTAGTCGGACGCCCCGGACTCGATGGCCTTCTCACGGTCGCCCTTCATCGCCTTGGCGGTCAGCGCGATGATCGGCAGACCGGCGAACTGCGGCATCCGGCGGATCGCCGTGGTCGTGGCGTACCCGTCCATCTCGGGCATCATGATGTCCATCAGCACGACCGCCACGTCGTCGTGCTGCTCCAGGACCTCGATCCCCTCCCGGCCGTTCTCCGCGTACAGCACGGACAGGCCGTGCTGCTCCAAGACGCTGGTCAGGGCGAAGACATTGCGGATGTCGTCGTCGACGATCAGGACCTTCTGACCGGCGAAGCGGATGCCGCGGTTCGGCTTGGGCGCCGGTTCCTGCTCGGACGGTGTCCACTGCTCCAGCTGGGCCGGGCGCGGCGGCAGCTCGGGCATCCTGCGCCGCCGCCGGAACAAGGCGGCGGGTCCGCTCTGCGTCTCGCGGTACGACCGCACCTCGGCCGGCGTCTCGGTCTCCACGTCCGACAGCTCCGACAGGTCGTTCGTCGACGCCACCAGGTCACCGGCCTCCAGGGCCGGCAGTTGCTGCTGGTAGCCCTGGGGCGGCAGTTCACTGGGGTGCAGCGGCAGATACAGGGTGAAGGTCGAGCCGCGGCCCGTCTCGCTCTGCGCGTGGATCTCACCGCCGAGCAGCTGGGCGATCTCCCGGGAGATGGACAGCCCGAGGCCCGTGCCGCCGTACTTGCGGCTGGTCGTGCCGTCGGCCTGCTTGAACGCCTCGAAGATCACCCGCATCTTGCTGGAGGCGATGCCGATCCCGGTGTCGGTCACGGAGAACGCGATCAGCTCGGCGTCCGGGTCGGTCAGCGAGCCGGTCTCCATCAGCTGCTCGCGGATCCGCTGCGGCACGTCGTCCCGCGCCGGCCTGATGACCAGCTCCACCGACCCGGAGTCGGTGAACTTCACCGCGTTCGACAGCAGGTTGCGCAGCACCTGCAGCAGCCGCTGTTCGTCGGTGTGCAGCGTCGCGGGCAGCTCCGGCGAGACCCGCACCGACAGGTCCAGGCCCTTCTCCGCGGTCAGCGGCCGGAAGGTGGCCTCCACGTAGTCCACGAGCTGGACGAGCGCGATGCGCGTCGGGGAGACGTCCATCTTGCCCGCCTCGACCTTCGACAGGTCCAGGATGTCGTTGATCAGCTGGAGCAGGTCCGAACCCGCCCCGTGGATCGTCTCCGCGAACTCCACCTGCTTCGGGGAGAGGTTCCCCTCGGCGTTGTCGGCGAGCAGCTTGGCAAGGATGAGCAGCGAGTTGAGCGGCGTACGCAGCTCGTGCGACATGTTCGCGAGGAACTCGCTCTTGTAACGCATCGACACCGCGAGCTGCTCGGCACGCTCCTCCAGGACCTGCCGCGCCTCCTCGATCTCGGTGTTCTTCACCTCGATGTCGCGGTTCTGCTGGGCCAGCAACTCGGCCTTCTCCTCCAGTTCGGCGTTGGACGCCTGGAGGGCCTTCTGCCGCTGTTCCAACTCGGCCGAGCGCTCGCGCAGTTGCTCGGTCAGCTCCTGCGACTGCGCCAGCAGCAACTCGGTCTTGGTGTTGACGGAGATGGTGTTGACGCTCGTCGCGATCATCTCGGCGATCTGGTTCAGGAAGTCCTTCTGGATCTGCGTGAACGGCGTGAACGACGCCAGCTCGATGACGCCGAGCACCTTCCCCTCGAACAGCACCGGCAGCACGATCACCTGCGCGGGCGGTGCCTCGCCGAGCCCCGAGGAGATCTTCAGATAGCCACTGGGCGCGTTCTCGACGAGGATCGTGCGCTTCTCCGTGGCCGCCGTCCCGATCAGCGCCTCACCGGGCTCGAACGACGTCGGCATCGAGCCCATCGAGTAGCCGTAACTGCCCAGCATGCGCAGCTCGTACTGGTCGTCGTCCGCGGCGTTCATGTCCTCGCCGTCGACGAGCGGCATGGCCAGGAAGAACGCGCCGTGCTGCGCGGAGACGACCGGCGTCAGCTCACTCATGATCAGCGAGGCCACGTCCTCCAGGTCCCGGCGGCCCTGCATGAGCGCCGAGATCCGGGCCAGGTTGCCCTTCAGCCAGTCCTGCTCCTTGTTGGCGATCGTGGTGTCGCGCAGGTTGGCGATCATCTTGTTGATGTAGTCCTGGAGCTCCTGGATCTCCCCGGACGCGTCCACGTCGATCTTCAGGTTCAGATCGCCCCGGGTCACCGCGGTCGCCACGCGCGCGATGGCACGCACCTGCCGGGTCAGGTTCCCGGCCATCTCGTTCACCGACTCGGTCAGGTCCCGCCAGGTGCCGTCCACGTCACGCACGCGTGCCTGGCCGCCGAGCTGCCCCTCCGTGCCCACCTCGCGGGCCACCCGGGTGACCTCCTCCGCGAAGGACGACAGCTGGTCGACCATCGTGTTGATGGTCGTCTTCAGCTCCAGGATCTCGCCGCGCGCGTCGATGTCGATCTTCTTGGTCAGGTCACCCTTGGCGATGGCCGTGGTCACCATGGCGATGTTGCGCACCTGACCGGTCAGGTTGGACGCCATCTGGTTCACGGACTCGGTGAGGTCCTTCCACGTGCCCGCCACACCGGGTACGTGCGCCTGCCCGCCGAGGATGCCGTCCGTACCCACCTCACGCGCCACCTTGGTGACCTGCTCGGCGAACGAACTCAGCGTCTTCACCATCGTGTTGATGGTGTCGGCGAGCTGCGCGACCTCACCGCGCGCCTCGATGGTGACCTGCCGTGTCAGGTCACCGTTGGCGACCGCCGCCGAGACCTGGGAGATGTTCCGCACCTGAGTGGTGAGGTTCTTCGCCATCAGGTTGACGTTGTCGCTCAGGTCCTTCCAGATGCCCGTGACACCGGGCACGTGCGCCTGGCCGCCCAGGATGCCCTCGGTGCCCACCTCACGGGCCACCCGGGTCACCTGCTCGGCGAAGGACGACAGCTGGTCCACCATCGTGTTCACGGTCGTGACCAGCTCGAGGATCTCGCCCTTGGCGTCGACGGTGATCTTCTTCGACAGGTCGCCCCGGGCCACCGCCGTCGTGACCTCGGCGATGTTGCGCACCTGGATGGTCAGGTTGTTCGCCATGCCGTTCACCGACTGGGTGAGGTCCTTCCAGGTACCGGAGACACCCTGCACCTCGGCCTGACCACCGAGGATGCCCTCCGTACCCACCTCACGGGCCACACGCGTGACCTCTTCCGCGAACGACGACAGCTGGTCCACCATCGTGTTCAGGGTGTTCTTCAGCTCCAGGATCTCCCCGCGCGCGTCCACGGTGATCTTCTGGGACAGGTCACCCCTGGCCACCGCGGTGGCCACCTGGGCGATGTTGCGCACCTGGCCGGTCAGGTTGGACGCCATGCCGTTCACGGAGTCCGTCAGGTCCCGCCACACCCCGGCCACGCCCGGCACCTGCGCCTGACCGCCCAGCCGGCCGTCCGTACCCACCTCGCGGGCGACCCGGGTCACCTGGTCGGCGAAGGCCGAGAGCTGGTCGACCATCGTGTTGATGGTGTTCTTCAGCTCCAGGATCTCCCCGCGCGCGTCCACGTCGATCTTCTGCGACAGGTCACCCCGGGCCACCGCCGTCGTCACCTGGGCGATGTTGCGCACCTGGGACGTGAGGTTCCCGGCCATCGAGTTGACGGAGTCCGTGAGCTCCTTCCAGGTGCCCGACACACCGTCGACACGGGCCTGACCGCCCAGCCGGCCCTCCGTGCCCACGTCCCGGGCCATCCGCGTCACCTGGTCGGCGAAGGACGACAGCTGGTCCACCATCGTGTTCACGGTGTTCTTCAGCTTGAGCATCTCGCCGGAGACGTCGACCGTGACCTTCTGCGACAGGTCGCCGTTGGCCACCGCCGTCGTCACCTGGGCGATGTTCCTCACCTGACCGGTGAGGTTCCGGAACGCCGTGTTGACCGAGTCCGTCAGGTCCTTCCACGTGCCCGCCGCGCCCGGCACCTGCGCCTGGCCGCCCAGTTCACCTTCGACACCGATCTCCCGCGCCACACGCGTCACTTCGGCACCGAACGCGGACAGCTGGTCCACCATCGTGTTGACGGTGTTCTTCAGCTCCAGCATCTCGCCGGCCACATCGACCGTGACCTTCTGCGAGAGGTCACCGTTGGCCACCGCCGTCGTCACCGCGGCGATGTCCCGCACCTGGGTGGTCAGATTCCGGAAGACCGTGTTCACCGAATCGGTGAGGTCCTTCCACGTCCCCGCCGCACCCGGCACATTGGCCTGGCCGCCCAGCTGCCCCTCGGCACCGACCTCGTTGGCCACGCGCGTGACCTCGTCCGCGAAGATGCGCAGCGTCTCGGTCATCTGGTTGATGGTGTCGGCGAGCTGCGCGACCTCACCGCGCGCCGGCACGGTCACCTTGCGCGACAGATCACCGTTGGCGACCGCGGTCGTCACCTCCGCGATGCCACGCACCTGAGCCGTCAGGTTCCCGGCCATCGTGTTCACCGAATCGGTGAGTTCCTTCCACACCCCGGCGACGCCCGGCACCTGCGCCTGACCGCCCAGCGCGCCCTCGGTACCCACCTCACGGGCCACCCGCGTGACCTCGGACGAGAACGCCGACAGCTGGTCCACCATCGTGTTGACGGTGTTCTTCAGCTCCAGCATCTCGCCGGCCACCTGGACCGTGACCTTCCGCGACAGATCACCCTTGGCGACCGCCGTCGTCACCAGCGCGATGTCCCTCACCTGGGCCGTCAGCCGGTACGCCATCGTGTTGACGGAGTCCGTCAGGTCCCGCCAGGAACCCGACATGCCCCGCACCCGGGCCTGCCCGCCCAGCTTGCCTTCGGTGCCCACCTCACTGGCCACACGGGTGACCTCGTCGGTGAACGTCGACAGCTGGTCGACCAGGTTGTTGACGGTCCGCCCGACCTTCAGGAACTCGCCCCTCAGCGGCTGACTGTTCCCGTCGGCCACCTGGGTCCGCAGCTCCATACGCGGCGACAGATCACCCTCGGCCACCGCCGACAGCACCCGGCCGACCTCGGACACCGGCCGCACCAGGTCGTCCACCAGGGCGTTCGAGTTGTCGATCGCCGTCGCCCAGGAACCCTCGCAGGCACCCGTCTCCAGCCGCTCGGTCAGCTTGCCCTCACGGCCGACCATCCGCCGCACCCGCGACAGCTCACCCGTCAGATGCAGATTGCGGTCGGCGACCTCGTTGAAGACGGCCGCGATCTCGGCCATCACGCCGTCCCCGGACACCGTGAGCCGCTTGCGGAAGTTCCCGTCCCGCATCGACACCAGGGCCGCCATCAGGCGGTTCAGGGCAGCCGTGTCCACCTCGGTCGTGCCGCTGCGCACCTTGCCCTGGCTGACCGGGGACTGTCCGCCCTTCGCGCGCGCCTTCTTGCCGCGCGTCGCTGCGCCAGACTCCACTGTGTCCCTCCCGCAGGGGTCGACCGTCACTGCTGTGCTCGGGTACCGCGCTCGGCGTACCAGTTACTACTGCGTATTCTCTGCCCTGCATACCAGGCCGCTGCCAAGGGGCTGCTGCCCACGGTCGCTGTCGGACACACAGCCTGCCCGGACCTTCACAGGAAGCCTGCCCAGTGTTTCACCCCGGCCGAACCAGGCCATAACAGTTCGGCAGCTTCGCACATCGTCCGCACACCCTCCGGACGGAAACACTGCAGACCGGCATCCGCACGGACCGCGAAGGTAAGTAACCTTGCATCCGGCTGTCCAGCCGCGCCGGTCCCGTCCGGCCTGGGCGGTGGCACGAAGACGAGCGGGCATCGGAGGGGCGGCCGCACACGACATGACCACCGGACTGATCCCGGGGGAACAGCCCCCGGACCCCCGGCCGACGGGCAGCCTGCCGCAGCAGCGGCGCGAACCGGTCGGCCCCGCAGCCCAGCACGACGAGAACCGGTCGAGGAGTTCTGTGATCACCGCGCGCGCGGCCGCCAGTTTCGAGCCCGTCGGGCGCTCGGTCGCGAGCGCCCGCTCGTTCGTCCGCGACACCCTCCAGGGCTGGGGCTTCGCCGACGTCGTCGACGACGCCGTCGTTCTCACCAGCGAACTGGTGACCAACGCCGTGGTCCACGCCGGCACGTCCGCCGACGTGCTGTGTCTGCGCAGCGACGACGGCGTGCGCATCGAGGTGGCCGACCGCTACCCCGAGCGCGAGATCCCCCTCCAGGGCACCGCGATCAACATGGGCAGCCCCGACCGCGAGGGCGGCCGCGGCCTCCAGCTGTGCGCGGCCCTCGCCGGCCGCTGGGGCGTCGAGTACACCCCCACCCACAAGACCGTCTGGTTCCAACTGGACCTGCCCGCACGCGCGGTGGGCACCCGCGCCGCCGGCCCCGCCCTCCCCTTGGACCTCCTCCCCCTCGCCGACGGCCGGGTCCGCGTCGCCGTCATCCAGATCGACCGCACCGGCCACATCACCGCCTGGAACGAGGACGCCGAGGAACTCTTCGGCTACCCGGCCGAGCAGGTCACCGGCAAGCCCCTGACCGACCTCGCGGCCTGGCCCCACACCCCCGGCACCAGCACCGGCATCGCCGAAGCCCTCCGCCTCTCCCGCTGGGAAGGCAGCTACGGCATCCGCGCCGCCACCGGCCGCGTCACCCCCGTCTACGCCTCCCACCTGCGCGTCCGCGACACCGGCGGCGAGCCGTCAACCGTGTGCCTCCTGGTACGGGACCACGAACGGGCAGTTCTGCAGACACCCCTGCGTGTCCCCGCCTCGGACACCTCGACCGGCGCCGAGGGCCAGAGCACCGACCCCTTCGAGGTCTTCATCGGCTCCCCCGCCCCGGACGACCTCGACGGCCTCCTCCAGCGCACGGTGGAACGCGCCCGGGACATGCTCGACGGCGACTCGGCGTTCCTCCTCCTGGCCACCGACGACGAGACGGAACTGGAGGTCCGCGCCTCCACCGGCCTCCCCTCCGCCCGCCAGCGCTTCGCCCGCGTCCCCGTCGAGGCCGGCCCCGGCCGCTACGGCTCGGCCCGCATGCCCGCCGTCCACGACGACCTGACCGCGGTCCCCGGCGCGGTCCCCCTCCTGAACGGCACGGGCATGCGCTCGGTCGTCACCGTCCCGCTGAAGGTCGAGGGCCGCCTCACCGGCTCCCTCGGCGTCGCCGCCGAAGCGCCCGCCCGGTACTCCAACGAGGAGGCCCTGCGTCTCCAGTTCGCCGCCGACCGCATCGCCCTGGCCGTCGAGTCGGCCCGTCTGGGTGAACTGGAACGCCTGCGCCGCGGCTCCCTCAGCTTCCTCGTCGAGGCCTCCGACCTGCTGGCCGGCACCCTGGACCGCGACCAGACCCTGGCCCTCATGGCGCAGATGACGGTCCCGACCCTCGCCACCTGGTGCGCCGTCTACACGATCGCCGACCAGGCCTCCGAGCCCTACCTCTCCTACGTGCTGCACGAGGACGAGGAACTCATCGACGGCATCAAGTCCCTGCTGTCGAAGGTCCCGCCGCCCGACCCGGTCCCCACCCCGGGCGCCCGCGTGTGGACGGCCCCCGCCGAGGTCGCCCACCAGGCGGCCCTGCGCAGCTCCATGCGCAGCCTCGGCCTCAGCGGCAGCACCACCCGCCAGGTCACGCCGGGCATCGGCCCCACCCTCGCCACCGCCTCCGCCGTCGGCGGCGAGACCGTCGTCCTGCCCCTGGTCGCCCGCAACCGCGTCATCGGCATGCTCACCCTCGGCAAGCCCACCGACGAGCACTTCCGCCAGGAGATCCTGGAACTCGCCGAGGACCTCTCCCGGCGGGCCGCCCTGGCCCTGGACAACGCCCGCCTCTACTCGGAGCGCACGGCGATCAGCCAGTCCCTCCAGCGCAGCCTCCTGCCCCCGGGACTCCCCGAGATCGACGGCGTGGAGGTCGACGTCATCTACCGCGCGGCCGGCGAGGGCAACGAGGTCGGCGGCGACTTCTACGACGTCTTCCCCATCCGCGACGGCGCCTACGGCTTCGCCATCGGCGACGTCTGCGGCACGGGCCCGAACGCGGCAGCCGTCACGGGCCTGGCCCGCCACGCCCTGCGCCTGCTGGCCCGGGAGGGCCTCAGCGGCCCGGCGGTCCTGGAGCGCCTGAACTCCGCGATCCTCGACGAGGGCTCCCGCAGCCGCTTCCTCACCCTCCTCTACGGCGAGATGCGCCCGCAGGAGGACGGCAGCGCGGAGCTGAAGGTGGTCTGCGCCGGCCATCCGCTGCCGCTGCGCCTGCGCCAGGACGGCTCGGTCGAACCGGCGGCGGAACCCCAGCCGCTCCTCGGCGTCATCGAGGACCTGGAGCTGTACGAGCAGTCCGTCACCCTCGACCCCGGCGACGTTCTCCTGTGCGTCACGGACGGTGTCACCGAGCGCCGTGAGGGTGCGCGCATGCTCGGTGACGACGGCCTCGCCGATGTCCTCACGACCTGCACGGGTCTGACGGCCGGCGCGGTCGCGGCCCGCATCATGCGCGCGGTGGAACGCTTCGCGTCGGACGCCCCGTCGGACGACATGGCGATCCTGGCGATGCGCGTCCCGGGCCCTCAGAAGGACTAGGGAAACGCAAGAGGCCCCACCCGAGAGGGTGGGGCCTTTTTGTCGGAGCCCCCAAGCGGAATCGAACCGCTGACCTTCTCCTTACCATGGAGACGCTCTACCGACTGAGCTATAGGGGCCTGTTGCTTTGCGAGGTTTCCCCCGCGGCAACGGAATAGATCATACCCCGAACAGACCCGTGCTCCCAACCGCGTCAGAACGCGGGCTGCAGCAGCCCTCCGAGGGCATTGCAGGCGGACACGATGCGCTGCATGTCCCGCTTGGTCAGCGACGCGTCCACGGGCAGCGCGAGCGTCTCGTCGGAG
This sequence comes from Streptomyces sp. NPDC059696, assembly GCF_042733745.1. Lineage (NCBI taxonomy): Bacteria > Bacillati > Actinomycetota > Actinomycetes > Kitasatosporales > Streptomycetaceae > Streptomyces > Streptomyces sp. NPDC059696. Next base: position 777 of record NZ_JBHWFG010000018.1, on the reverse strand, counting down.
GCTCGCTCGGTCTCCGGCAGCGCGACGCACCGCCGGAATTCGGGCAGCCGGTGCACGGGCGTCTTCACGGGCACCCGGCACTCAACTCCCTTGGCCCGCACGGCCCGCGCGAAGGCGTCCCGATCCGGCCGCCCGTTGCCGGGCACCCGCACGACGTACTGCTGGTAGGTGTGTCCGTCACCGTCGTCCGGCACCCGCACGCCCCTCAACTTGGCGTGGAGGTAGCCTGCGCGCTCCCTGCGCTGGGCTATCTCGTCGTACGGCGCCTCGGACTCACTCTGTTCCAGAACAAGCAGTCCGTGCCGCTGTCCGAGCGCGTGCAGCCGCGGGAGGTCCGCGAGCCGACCGAAGCGGTGGACGACGACCACGGCCGCGGTCCTCGGAGTCAGCGCCGCTTCCACAGCAGCGGCGTCGAGGCAGTAGGTGGCGGGATCTATGTCGGCGAACACGGGCAGAGCCCCGGCCTTGGCCACGGCCTCGGCAACCTCGACGTTCCCGAAGGCCGGCACCACGACCTCGTCACCGAGTCCGACACCGGCGGCCCTGAGCATTGCAGCAGTACCCATGCTGTGGATGCTGGTCGCGCAACGTGAACTTCAAGTGACGCGAAACAAAAAAGGGTTGGACCCGAAACCGAAGTTCCGGGTCCAACCCTTTCAATGATTGTTCGGCGGCGTCCTAATCTCCCACAGGGTCCCCCCTGCAGTACCATCGGCGCTGTAAGGCTTAGCTTCCGGGTTCGGAATGTAACCGGGCGTTTCCCCTACGCTATAACCA
>NZ_JBHWFG010000017.1:0-175442 GCF_042733745.1 Streptomyces sp. NPDC059696 | reverse complement strand
CCGGGCGCCCGAAGCGGTGGAGCCCTGGGCCGCGGATCACGCCCGGCGCTGACCCCCTCGTCGTACTACATGCCGGGGGGGCGGGACCGTTCACCACGGTCCGGCCCCACCGGCATGAAGGGTGCGGTCAGGCCGCTTCGGGCTGCTTCCCGTCGTGCAGGGCGATCGCGCGCTGCATCGCCTTGCGGGCCCGGGGGGTGTCCCGGGCGTCGTGGTAGGCGACGGCGAGACGGAACCAGGCGCGCCAGTCGTCGGGGGCGTCCTCCGTCTCGGCCTTGCGCCGGGCGAAGACCTCGTCGGCCGAGTCGCGGTCGATGCGCCCGCTGGGGGTGCGCCGCAGTTCGTCGACGGGCAGACCGCCCTCGGCGTCGAGTTCGGCGGCCAGTTGACCGGCCTTGCGGGCGAACTGCGTGTTCTTCCACAGGAACCACAGGCCGATGACCGGCAGGATCAGCACGGCGGCACCGAAAGTGACGGTGAGGGGCGTGCCGATCTCGATGAGCAGGACGCCGCGGCTGCCGACCAGGACGAAGTAGACGACCAGGACGGCGGCGGTGAGGGCGTAGGTGAGCTTCGCGCGCATGACGGTCAGGGGCTCAGTTCAGATCCAGGAAGTGTTCGAGGCCGAACGTCAGGCCCGGGGTGCTCACCACGCGGCGGGCGCCGAGCAGGATGCCCGGCATGAAGCTGCTGTGGTGGAGCGAGTCGTGGCGGATGGTCAGCGTCTCGCCCTCGCCGCCCAGCAGGACCTCCTGGTGGGCCAGCAGGCCGCGCAGGCGGACCGAGTGCACGGGGATGCCGTCGACGTCCGCGCCACGTGCGCCGTCCAGGGCCGTCTGTGTGGCGTCCGGTGCCGGGGCGGTGCCCGCCTCGGCACGGGCCGACGCGATGAGCTGGGCGGTGCGCGTGGCGGTGCCCGACGGGGCGTCGACCTTCTTCGGGTGGTGGAGCTCGATGACCTCCACCGACTCGAAGTACGGTGCCGCGATCTGCGCGAACTTCATGTTCAGTACGGCTCCGATGGAGAAGTTCGGCGCGATGAGCACGCCCGTCTCCGGGGAGGCGGACAGCCAGCCGTTCAGCCGCGCGAGGCGCTCGTCGGTCCAGCCGGTGGTGCCGACGACCGCGTGGATGCCGTGGCCGAGGCAGAACTCGAGGTTGGCCATGACCGAGTCGGGCGTGGTCAGTTCGACGGCGACCTGGGCGCCGGCTTCCGTCAGCGTCTCCAGCTTGTCGCCACGGCCGAGGGCGGCGACGAGTTCCATGTCCTCGGCGGCTTCGACGGCTCGTACGGCTTCCGAGCCGATCCGGCCCTTGGCGCCGAGGACCGCCACGCGCAGCTTGCTCATCTCTTGTGCTTCCTTCAACCAGGGGATCGTCAGGCGACGGCGTCGTTGAGGCGGGCCGCCTGTTTGTCCTTCAGCGGGCCGATGACCGACAGGGAGGGCCGCCGTCCCAGGATCTCGCGGGCGACCTCGCGGACGTCGTCCGGGGTGACCGACGCGATCCGCGACAGCATGTCGTCGACGGACATCTGCTCGCCCCAGCACAGCTCGCTCTTGCCGATGCGGTTCATCAGCGCGCCGGTGTCCTCAAGGCCGAGCACCGTGGAGCCTTGGAGCTGGCCGATCGCGCGCCCTATCTCGTCGTCCGAGAGGCCGTGCTGCGCGACCTGGTCGAGCTCGTCGCGGCAGATCTTCAGCACGTCGTGCACCTGCGAGGGCCGGCAGCCGGCGTAGACGCCGAACAGACCGCAGTCGGCGAAGCCCGAGGTGTACGAGTACACGCTGTAGGCCAGGCCGCGCTTCTCGCGGACCTCCTGGAAGAGGCGGGAGGACATGCCTCCGCCGAGGGCCGTGTTCAGCACGCCGAGGGCCCAGCGGCGCTCGTCGGTGCGGGACAGGCCGGGCATGCCGAGCACGACGTGCGCCTGCTCGGTCTTGCGGTCGATCAGCTCGACACGGCCCGCGGTGCGCAGGGCCCGCGTGCCGCTGCGCGGGGCGACCGGTTCCGCGGTCTGGTCCTTGAAGGCGCCGGCCTTCTCGAAGGCGGCGCGGACCTGCCGTACGACCTTGGCGTGGTCGATGTTGCCGGCGCAGGCGACGACCAGGTGGGTCGGGTCGTAGTGCTTCTTGTAGAAGCGGCGGATGCGGTCGGCGGTGAGGGCGTTGACCGTGTCGACGGTGCCGAGGACCGGGCGGCCGAGGGGGTTGTCGCCGAACATCGTGTGCGCGAACAGGTCGTGCACACAGTCGCCCGGGTCGTCCTCGGTCATGGCGATCTCTTCGAGGATGGCGCCCCGCTCGACGTCGACGTCGTCCTCGCGGATGAGCGAGCCGGTCAGCATGTCGCAGACGACGTCGATGGCCAGCGGCAGGTCGTTGTCGAGCACGCGTGCGTAGTAGCACGTGTACTCCTTCGCCGTGAACGCGTTCATCTCGCCGCCGACCGCGTCGAGCGCGGCGGAGATGTCCAGGGCGGACCTGCGGCTGGTGCCCTTGAAGAGCAGGTGCTCCAGGTAGTGGGTGGCGCCGTTCAGAGCGGGGGTCTCGTCGCGGGAGCCGACGTGCGCCCAGATGCCGAAGGTCGCGGAGCGGACCGAGGGCTGGGTCTCGGTGACGATGCGCAGGCCGCCGGGGAGGGTGGTCTTGCGGACCGTGCCGATGCCGTTCTCGCCCCGGATGAGGGTTTGGGTACGGGCGACGGCCCGCGCCTCCAAGGAGGTGCGGGCCGTCGCCTGGAAGCCACGGGACGTCACTTGTCGCCGTCGTCCTTCGTCTCGTCGCCGTCTTCGCCCTCGATGACCGGGATCAGGGAGAGCTTGCCGCGGGAGTCGATCTCGGCGATCTCGACCTGGACCTTCTGGCCCACACCGAGGACGTCCTCGACGTTCTCCACGCGCTTGCCGCCGGCGAGCTTGCGGATCTGCGAGATGTGCAGCAGACCGTCCTTGCCGGGGAGCAGGGAGACGAACGCGCCGAAGGTGGTCGTCTTCACGACCGTGCCCAGGTAGCGCTCGCCGACCTCGGGCATCGTCGGGTTGGCGATGCCGTTGATCGTGGCGCGGGCGGCCTCGGCGGCCGGACCGTCGGCGGCACCGATGTAGATGGTGCCGTCGTCCTCGATCGTGATCTCGGCGCCGGTGTCCTCCTGGATCTGGTTGATCATCTTGCCCTTGGGGCCGATGACCTCGCCGATCTTGTCCACGGGGATCTTGACGGTGATGATCCGCGGGGCGTTCGGGGACATCTCGTCCGGCGTGTCGATCGCTTCCATCATCACGTCGAGGATGTGGAGGCGGGCGTCACGGGCCTGCTTCAGGGCGGCGGCCAGGACGGAGGCCGGGATGCCGTCCAGCTTGGTGTCGAGCTGGAGGGCGGTCACGAACTCCTTGGTGCCGGCGACCTTGAAGTCCATGTCGCCGAAGGCGTCCTCCGCACCGAGGATGTCGGTGAGGGTGACGTAGTGCGTCTCGCCCTCGATCTCCTGGGAGATCAGGCCCATGGCGATACCGGCGACGGGGGCCTTGAGCGGCACACCGGCGTTCAGCAGCGACATGGTGGAGGCGCACACCGAGCCCATGGACGTCGAGCCGTTGGAGCTCAGCGCCTCGGAGACCTGGCGGATCGCGTAGGGGAACTCCTCGCGGCTCGGCAGGACCGGGACCAGGGCGCGCTCGGCGAGGGCGCCGTGGCCGATCTCGCGGCGCTTCGGGGAGCCGACGCGGCCGGTCTCGCCGGTGGAGTACGGCGGGAAGTTGTAGTTGTGCATGTAGCGCTTGCGGGTCACCGGGGAGAGGGTGTCCAGCTGCTGCTCCATGCGGAGCATGTTCAGGGTGGTGACGCCCAGGATCTGGGTCTCGCCACGCTCGAACACGGCGGAGCCGTGGACCCGCGGGATGGCCTCGACCTCGGCGGCCAGGGTGCGGATGTCGGTGACACCGCGGCCGTCGATGCGCTTCTTCTCCTTGATGACGCGCTCGCGGACCAGGGTCTTGGTCAGCGCGCGGTACGCGGCGGAGATCTCCTTCTCGCGGCCCTCGAACTCCGGCAGGAGCTTCTCGGCGGCGAGCTGCTTGACGCGGTCCAGCTCGGCCTCGCGCTCCTGCTTGCCGGCGATGGTCAGCGCGGAGGCGAGCTCCGGCTTGACGGCGGCGGTGAGCGCCTCCAGGACGTCGTCCTGGTAGTCGAGGAAGATCGGGAACTCGCCGGTGGGCTTGGCGGCCTTGGCGGCGAGGTCCGACTGGGCCTTGCAGAGCACCTTGATGAAGGGCTTCGCGGCGTCCAGACCGGCGGCGACGACCTCCTCGGTCGGCGCCTCGGCGCCGCCCTCGACCAGCTTGATGGTCTTCTCGGTGGCCTCGGCCTCGACCATCATGATCGCGACGTCGCCGTCCTCCAGGACGCGGCCCGCGACGACCATGTCGAAGACGGCGTCCTCGAGCTCGGAGTGCGTCGGGAAGGCCACCCACTGGCCGTTGATCAGCGCGACGCGGACGCCGCCGATCGGGCCGGAGAAGGGCAGGCCGGCCAGCTGCGTGGACGCGGACGCGGCGTTGATCGCGACGACGTCGTACAGGTGGTCGGGGTTGAGCGCCATGATCGTGGCGACGACCTGGATCTCGTTGCGCAGGCCCTTCTTGAAGGAGGGGCGCAGCGGGCGGTCGATCAGGCGGCAGGTGAGGATCGCGTCCTCGGAGGGACGGCCCTCACGGCGGAAGAAGCTGCCGGGGATCTTGCCGGCGGCGTACATCCGCTCCTCGACGTCCACCGTCAGGGGGAAGAAGTCGAGCTGGTCCTTGGGGTTCTTGGAGGCGGTGGTGGCCGACAGCACCATGGTGTCGTCGTCCAGGTACGCCACGGCGGAGCCGGCGGCCTGCTTGGCCAGGCGGCCCGTCTCGAAGCGGATGGTGCGGGTACCGAAGGCGCCGTTGTCGATGACGGCCTCGGCGTAGTGGGTCTCGTTCTCCACTAGCGTTTTCTCCTCGTCCTCGTCTCCGCTGCCCGTGTGGCAGGGGGACGGTTGCGGAGAAGCGCGCCGTGCTGTGCGGGCCGGTCTTCGATCGAAGCTCCCGGGGGCTCGTTCTCCCGGGGGCCACTACCGAGGACCGGCGGCGGCCAGGTGCGCCTCTCCTCTTCTTGTCGTGCTGTGTCGTCCGTATTGCGTTGTGCTACCACACTACAAAGTCGTGGTGACACTCCGCACGTACAGCAAAGGGAGCGGCCCCGATTCTCCGGGAACCGCTCCCCTCACGGCGTCTTACTTGGCGCCCGCCGCACCGCGGCGGATGCCGAGGCGGTCGACCAGCGCGCGGAAGCGCTGGATGTCCTTCTTCGCCAGGTACTGAAGAAGGCGGCGACGCTGACCCACCAGGATCAGCAGACCACGGCGGGAGTGGTGGTCGTGCTTGTGGGTCTTGAGGTGCTCGGTCAGGTCCGAGATGCGGCGCGAGAGCATGGCGACCTGGACCTCGGGGGAGCCGGTGTCGCCCTCCTTCTGGCCGAACTCGGTGATGATCTGCTTCTTCGTAGCGGCGTCGAGCGGCACGCGTACTCCTCGTAGTCTGTGATGGGCCACCGAGTGCCCCCGGTCTGTGTCTCGGGGGAGCTTCCGTTACTCGGGAGGCGGGGATCCGCTGGGCGCGGCCTCCAGAGCGCTGGGCTCCGGGGGTGCGTACACAAACGGCCGTCGACCAGGGTACCAGGCCACGGGGACCCCCTTTGCCCTGGTCCGCCGAACCTCCCGGCGGGGGCGTGCAGGGCCACTAGGGTGAGCGGACTCGGATCGTTCGTACGTCGGGAAGGGGTCGCTGCGGCATGGCGGAGACGGCTGAGGAGATCAAAGCACGCAAGGAACGGGAGCGGGACGAGCTCTACGCCCTCGACATCTCCGGGGTCGAGTGGCACGGCGCACCGGGCACCGAGGCGCACGAGGAGCGGGTCGAGATCGCCTACCTGCCCGAGGGGGCCGTGGCGATGCGGTCGTCGCTCGACCCGGACACGGTGCTGCGCTACACGGAGGCGGAGTGGCGTGCGTTCGTGCTGGGGGCGCGCGACGGGGAGTTCGATCTTGAGCAGGGGGCGCGCGGCGGGGGGCCCGAAGCCGGGCAGTAGACAACGCGTGCACCAAGAGGGGTGAGCCGGTGAACGGCCGCCCCTCTTCGCATGTCGCCCCGGTCTCAGGGCGACTGCGTTCTGATGACCCCAATACGGCCTGACTGCACGGTGGTTCACGACCCTTCACACTTATCGCCCTTTTTCTTCACCAAAGTGCGTGCCGTATACGTCACTTCAGGGCACCTTCTGGGCAGGTTGTGACGCGGCGGACAGCCGATCGGGGACGGACGGGCCTGCCGGGGCGGGGCTTGTGGTGATTAGGCTGGGACGGGGCGCGCCGTCAGAACCCGTGGTAGGCGGCGGCGTCCCAGGGGGGAAGGCGGGGGAGCCTGTGGAGCGGACGACCTCGGACGACCTTCGATACGCCTCAAACGACTTCGCACGACGTCGGACGACAAGCAAGGGTCGCCCCAGCACGGCATGAGGGTGCTCGACCACACCAGGAGGAACACTGTGAGCAGCGATCGGGACGGGATCCGCGGGGGCTGGGCGACACCCGGCGATGACCAGCCCGACGCGGAGTCCGCAGCGGAGATGACCGGCGAGTTCACCATCGATTACGCGCCGCCCGCCTGGTACACGCAGAACGCCTCGGGGAGTTCGGGCACGAACTCGGGGGGTTCGGGGGCCGGGGCGGCGTCCGGGGAGTCGGGGGGTTCGGGGGGCTCTGGCGTCTCCGGGGGTGCCTCTGGGGGTGCCTCTGGGGGTGCCTCTGGGGGTGCCTCTGGGGGTGCCTCTGGGGGTGCCTCTGGGGGTGCTGCCGCCGGTGGGGCTGCAGGTACGGGGTCCGGTTCGGCTGCGGGTTCGGGTTCGGGTTCCGGTACTGGCTCGGGTGCGGGTTCCGCCGGTGCGCCGAGTGGGCCGGTTCCGCCGCTGCCCGGTCTGACTCCGCCGCCGCACGCGAATCCCTCCGGGGGCGGCTACGCGTATCCGCCTGTTCCTTCCAGCAGTCCGTCCTCTCCGTACGTTCCGGGGCGGGCTCCGGCGCCCGGGGCGCCGTTCACGCCTCCCGCGCCGGCTCCGGCTCCGGCTCCGGCTCCGGCTCCGGGCGCCCCGTACACACCTCCGGCTCCCGCGCCGGGTGCGCCCTTCACGCCCCCCGTACCGCCCGCGCCCGCTTCGGGAGGTCCTTCGGCCGTCCCCAAGCTGCCGATGGGCAGCGGGTTCGAGCCCCAGGGGTCGCCGCACGGGGACCGGCCTTCGGGATCGTCCGAGACAACCGCGGGTGATGCGGCCTCGCCCACGGCTGTGCCGAACATCCCCGTCGGCGGGTACCCGTCGCCGTGGACGCCGCCCGCCCCGCCGCAGGCCCCGGCCGTGCCCGAGACTCCGGCGACTCCGCCCTCCGCTGCGCAGTCTCCGGCCGCCCCTGAGCCTTCAGCGGCCCCGGCGATTCCTGCGGTGGCCGACACTCCGGCGGTCCCCCCGGCGTCGGCCCCGGGGGCCTCCGGCGATGCCGCCGAGCCGGAGAACGGCGATCTGGAGAGCGGTGCCACGATGCGCTTCTCCGCCGTCGCCCTGAAGCGGGAGATCGAGGAGCGGGCCGCCGCGGAGGCGGTTGCCGGCCCTGAGTCCCCGGAAGCTCCCGACACCGTCGAGGCTCCTGAGGCTCCCGAGGCGGCTGACCTCGACAGCAGCGCCCGTGCGGATGAGACCGAGGACGACGGCGCCGGTGCGGAGGCCGACGACTCCGGCGCGGCTTCGGAGTACGCGCTGGACGCGGACGCCTTCACCGACGTGCCGCCCGCCGAGGAGACCGAGCCGGAGGACACCAGGCCGGAGCCGCAGGGTACCCAGCCGGAGCCGACGGTCACCGTGCCCGAGGCCACCGAGGCCGACGACACCGGTCTGGAAGACGTCGAGTCTGAGGGCATCGAGCCTGGAGACGTCGAGCCGGAAGCCGCCGAGTCCAAGGATGCCGAGGCTGACGACACCGAGGCCGACGACACCGAGCCTGGGCAGGCCGGCCCCCAGGACGCCCGGCCCGAGGAAACGCAGCTCGAAGAGGCTCAGCTCGAAGAGGCTCAGCTCGACGACGCGCAGCCCGAGGCCGCGCAGCTCAAGGACGCCCAGCCCGGGGACGCCCAGCCCGACGACGCGCAGCCCGAGGCCGCGCAGCTCGAGGAAGCCCAGCCCGAGGACGCCCAGCCCGGGGACGCGCAGCCCCAAGCAACGCTGCCCGACTCCGACGAGCCCGTGGACGCGGTGCCGGCCGGTGCCGGGCACGAGGGCGAGGAATCGGTGGCCTCCGCTGCCGAGCCGGCTGACGCGCCTCCCGCCGACGCGCCCCCTGCCGACAGCGTGCCCGCGCGGAGCGAGCCGGAGGACGCGCTGCCGGTCTCCCCCGAGGCCCCGCAGAGCACGCCCGCCGACTCCACTCCCCCGCAGGGCGTACCGCCGCTGCCGCCCTCGTACCAGCCGGCCGCTCCCGCACCGGCGAGCGAGTGGCCCGCCCAGCCGCAGCACCAGCCTCAGCCCCCGGCGCAGCCCTCGGACCCGAAGGCCGCACCCGGTGGTCAGCCGCAGCCGCAGCCGACGGCCGCACAGGGACAGCCCCCGGTGCCGCCGCAGCCCCAGATGCCGGTGCAGCAGCCGCCGTTCCAGCCGCAGGCGCCGCAGCCCGCGCCCGCCGCGTGGCACCAGCCCGCCGCGCCGACGCCACCCCACCAGCCGCCCGCCCAGCCCGCACCACAGCCCGGCGGCTACGGCTTCCCGCAGCCGGGCCACGCGCCCGCCGCACCGCAGGCGGCACCGCAGTCCGCACCGCAGCCCGGTGGCTACGGCTTCCCGCAGCCGGGCCACGCGCCCGCCGCACCGCAGGCGGCACCGCCGGCCCCCCAGGGCGGCTACGCGTACCCGCACCCCGGAACCCCCGGCCCGAACGCCCAGCAGCCGCAGAGCCCGCAGGCTCCCGCGCCGGACGCGCAGGGCGGCTACGGCTTCCCTCAGCAAGGCAACGCGCCTGCCCCGCAGGCCGGTTACGGCTTCCCCCAGCCGGGTGCTCCGGCCCCGGCCGCCCAGCAGCCGCCCGTCCAGCAGCCCCAGAACGCCCCGGCCCCCGCGCCCGACGGGCAGGACGGCTACGGCTTCCCGCACCCCGGCGCACCGACCTCGGCCGCTCCCGACCCCGAGGGCGGCTACGGCTTCCCGCAGCCGGGCGCCCAGCCGCCGCACGCGCAGGCTCAGCCGCAGCCCCCGGTCCCTCCGCAGAGCCGGCCCCATCCCGAAGGCCCGTCCCCGCAGGCCGGGCAGCCGCAGGCCGGGCCGTCCACCTCGGTGGGGCAGCCGCAGCCGGGGCAACTGCCGCCGCAGCAGCAGCCCGTCGACCCCCGTACCGGTGCCGTCTGGCCGCAGCCCATCCAGCACGACCAGCGGCAGCCGACCAACCCCGGTGCCGCGCCGCTCGGTTACACCGCCGCGGTGGAGCTGTCGTCGGACCGGCTGCTCAACAGCAAGAGGCAGAAGGCGAAGAGCAGCCGTCCGGCGGCCGGGGGCGGGCGTTTCAAGCTCGGCGGGAAGAAGGAGGAGGCCGAGCGGCAGCGCAAGCTCGACCTGATCCGCACGCCCGTGCTCTCCTGCTACCGGATCGCGGTGATCAGCCTCAAGGGCGGTGTCGGCAAGACGACCACGACCACCGCGCTGGGCTCCACGCTCGCCACCGAACGGCAGGACAAGATCCTCGCGATCGACGCCAACCCGGACGCGGGCACCCTCGGGCGCCGCGTGCGGCGCGAGACCGGGGCCACCATCCGCGACCTCGTACAGGCGATCCCGTACCTCAACTCGTACATGGACATCAGGCGGTTCACGTCCCAGGCGCCCTCCGGTCTGGAGATCATCGCGAACGACGTCGACCCGGCCGTGTCCACGACGTTCAACGACGAGGACTACCGGCGCGCGATCGACGTGCTGGGCAAGCAGTACCCGGTGATCCTCACCGACTCCGGTACCGGTCTGCTCTACAGCGCCATGCGCGGTGTGCTGGACCTCGCCGACCAGCTCATCATCATCTCGACGCCGTCCGTGGACGGGGCGAGCAGTGCGAGCACGACCCTCGACTGGCTGTCGGCGCACGGGTACGCCGACCTCGTCTCGCGGTCGATCACCGTCATCTCCGGTGTGCGCGAGACCGGCAAGATGATCAAGGTCGACGACATCGTGTCGCACTTCGAGACGCGCTGCCGTGGGGTCGTCGTCGTGCCGTTCGACGAGCACCTCGCCGCCGGCGCCGAGGTCGACCTCGACATGATGCGGCCCAAGGTGCGGGAGGCGTACTTCAACCTCGCCGCGATGGTCGCCGAGGACTTCGTCCGGCACCAGCAGTCGCACGGGCTGTGGACCTCCGACGGCAACCCGCCGCCGGTCGCCGCCCCGCCGATGCCGGGCCAGGCCATGCCGGGCCAGGCCATGCCGGGGCAGGCCGTGCCGGGCCAGCCGTACGCCCACCCGGGGCAGCCCCCGGCCCAGCCCGGGCAGCCGTACGCCCAGCCCGGTCAGCCCGTCCCGGGCCAGCCGTACGCCCAGCCCGGTCAGCCCCCGCACCCCGCCCAGCAGCAGCCGGTTCCGGGCCAGCCGGGCGCATACCCGCACCAGCCCCAGCAGCCGCAGCCGCAGCCGCAGCCCGGGCAGCCGTACGCCCAGCCGGGCCAGCCCCCGGCCCAGCCCGGGCAGCCGTACCCGCAGGCGGCGGGCCGGCCGTACCCGCAGCCGGGTCAGCCGGTCGCCCACCCCGGCCAGCCGTATCCCCAGCCCGGCCAGCCCGGCCAGCCCCCGGCCGCTCCCCCGCAGCCCGGCTACGGCTACCCGCAGCCGGGTCAGCCGGACGGGGCCCAGCCGGACGGCCAGACCCCGCCGCCCGTGCCTCCGACGCAGTAATCGACTCACCCGATCGGCCTCTTCTCAGGGGCCGATCCCCCGCCCGGCCCGCGCCGTTCGACTCGGCGCGGGCCGCGGTGCGTTCAGAGGCGAATTCCGTTGCCAGGCCCTGGCCAGGAGCGCGTCAGTGGTCTCGACCAATGGGTGCGAAAAGCTCGCCAATTCGTTATTTCCGCAGGCCACAAGGGGTGAACGTGCCGTTGACGGGTGGAGACGGCCGCTGGTACACACACATCACGCATCTGACAGCTGATCAACCCGTCCTTCCCGTCCGAGCGATGACGCGAGGTCCGACCATGGGCACGAACGATCAGAAACGCAGCCTCCCGCACGGCCTCCGGCTCGTCGCCCTGGCCGGGGCCGCCGCGCTCACCCTCACCGCCGGTCTCGCGACCCCGCTCGACCCGGCGCCCCGGCAGGCCCGGGCGGCCGACGACGGCAAGAAGGTGCTGACCGTCGCCGTGGCGCAGAGCGTGGACTCGCTCAGCCCGTTCCTGGCGGTCCGGCTGCTCAGCACGAGCATCCACCGCCTCATGTACGAGTACCTGACCAACTACGACCCCAAGGACAACCACGCCATCCCGGGCCTGGCGACCAAGTGGGAGCCGTCGGCGGACAAGCTGACGTGGACGTACACGATCCGCGACAACTCCACGTGGTCGGACGGCGAGCAGGCCACCGCCGAGGACGCGGCGTGGACCTTCAACAAGATGATGACCGACACCGGCGCGGCCACCGCGAACGGCAGCTACGTCGGGAACTTCCGGAAGGTGACCGCCCCCAGCCCCACCAAGCTGGTCATCGAGCTGAAGAAGCCGCAGGCCACGATGGCCGCGCTGGACGTGCCGATCGTGCCGAAGCACGTGTGGGAGAAGGTCTCGGACTTCTCCGAGTTCAACAACGACAAGAGCTTCCCCGTGGTGGGGAACGGACCGTTCGTGCTGAGCGGCTACAAGGCCGACAGCTACGTCCGGCTCAAGGCCAACAAGGACTTCTGGCGCGGGTCGCCGAAGTTCGACGAGCTGGTCTTCCGCTACTACAAGGACCAGGACGCGGCCGTGTCGGCGCTGCGCAAGGGCGAGGTGTCCTTCGTCGCCGGATCCCCGTCCCTGACGCCCGCCCAGGCGGAGTCGCTGAAGGGCGCGGACGACATCCAGGTCAACGACGCCCCCGGCCGCCGCTTCTACGCCCTGGCCACCAACCCGGGCGCCAAGGCGAAGAACGGCGAGAAGTTCGGCGACGGTCACCCCTCCCTGCTGGACCAGCGGGTGCGCAACGCGCTGTTCCGGGCCGTCGACCGCGAGGCCATCATCGACAAGGTGTTCCGGGGCCACGCCGTCGAGGGCGAGGGCTACATCCCGCCCCGCTTCCAGGACTACTTCTGGGAGCCGTCCGCGGACCGGAAGCTGGCGTACGACCCGGCCGAGGCGGCCCGGCTGCTCGACCAGGCCGGGTACAAGAAGAACGGCGACGGCAAACGCGTCGGCAAGGACGGCAAGCCGATCACCTACCGCGTGCTGTGCCACGCCACCGACCCCAACGACAAGGCGGTCGGCAAGTACCTCCAGGAGTGGTGGGGCGAGCTCGGCATCGGCGTCCAGCTCAACTGCCTGGACAACGTGACCGACCCCTGGCTGGCCGGCAGGTACGACCTGGCGTTCGACGGCTGGTCGGTCAACCCCGACCCCGACTTCGTGCTGTCGATCCACACCTGCGGCGCGCTCCCGGCGACCCCGAAGGACACCGGGGCGACGGACAACTTCATCTGCGACAAGAAGTACGACGAGCTCTACGCCCGGCAGCTCACCGAGTACGACCCCGCCAAACGGGCGGACATCGTCAAGCAGATGGAGTCGCGGCTGTACGACCTCGGGTACATGAACGTCATGGCGTATCCGAACGCGGTCGAGGCCTTCCGGACGGACCAGATCAAGTCGATCACGACCATGCCGGCGAAAGCGGGCAACATCTACGGGCAGGACGGCTACTGGAGCTGGTGGTCGGCGGTGCCCGCGGACTCCGGCGGGTCCTCCGACAACGCGTCGTCGACGGGGGTCGTGGTCGGCATCGTCGCGGGTGTCGTGATCCTCGGCGGGCTCGGCGCCTTCGCGGCGATGCGGCGGCGGGCCACCGCCGAGGAACGCGAGTAGGCGGCGAGCGGGCACTCATGACCGCTGACGCGACTCCCGCGCTGGTCGAGGACAAGCAGCGGACGGCGGCCGGGCCGCGGGTACGCAAGGGCTCCGCGTACCCGCGGTACCTGGCGGGCAAGCTGGCCGGTGCCGCCGTCTCGCTGCTGGCCGTGCTCGTGACCAGCTTCTTCCTCTTCCGGCTGATCCCCGGCGACCCGGTGAAGACCATGACGGGCGGCCGTCAGGTGTCGGCGGAGCAACTGGCCGCCTACCGCGAGGAGTTCGGACTCGGCCTGCCGCTGTGGCGGCAGTTCACCGACTACTGCGGCAAGGCGCTCACGGGCGACTTCGGGACGTCGTACCAGTTCCGGACGCCCGTCGTCGACAAGATCACCGAGGCGCTGCCGAACACCCTGCTGCTCACCGGCACGGCGTTCGTCCTCTACACGGCGCTGGGCATCTTCCTCGGCACCCGGTCGGCCTGGCGGCACGGCAGGCTGGGCGACCGTCTCCACACGGGCCTCGCGCTGACGCTGTACTCCATCCCGTCCTTCTGGCTGGGGCTGCTGCTGATCATCGTGCTGTCGGTCGGCATCGGACCGCTGCCCGGCATGTTCCCGACCGGTGGCATGGAGTCGGGCGGCGAGGAGGGCTTCGGTCACGTCCTCGACGTGGCGCACCACCTGGTGCTGCCGGTGGTGACGCTGGTGGCGGTGGAGTACGGGCAGACACTGCTGGTCACACGGTCGGCGCTGCTGGACGAGATGGGCAGCGACTATCTCACCACCGCACGGGCCAAGGGGCTGCGCGACGACCTCGTACGCCGCCGCCACGCCGTGCCCAACGCGCTGCTGCCGACCGTGACGCTGATCTTCATCAACCTCGGCCGGACGGTGGCGGGCGTGATCCTCGTGGAGACGGTGTTCTCCTGGCCCGGTCTCGGCGGACTCTTCTACCAGGCGCTGAGCGTGCCCGACCTGCCGCTCGTGCAGGGGCTGTTCTTCGTGTTCGCCGCCGCGGTGATCCTGATGAACACCCTCGCCGACCTGGTGTATCCGCTGCTGGACCCCCGGGTGGCCCGATGACGACGACGACCGGAACGGCCCCGAGCCCGCGCGCCCTGGCCCGGCAGCGCCGCCGGGCGTCCGTCGCGCGCTTCTGGCGGCAGTACCGCGCCGAACGGGCGGGGCTGTACGGCCTGGCCGTGCTCGCCCTGTGCGCACTGCTGGCGCTGTTCGCACCGCTGTTCGTCGGCTCCGACGTGAGCAGCGTGACCGACGCGCCGGGGCGTCCGATGCAGAGCCCGAGCGCCGAGTTCCCGCTCGGCACCGACCAGTTCGGGCGGGACCTGCTGGGCCTGGTGATCTGGGGTTCACGGGTGTCGCTGCTGGTCGGGCTGCTCGCGGCCGTGCTGTCGGTGGCGATCGGCACCCTGATCGGGGTGGCGGCGGGACACTTCAAGGGCTGGTACGCGACGGTGATGATGCGGGTCACCGACTGGTTCCTGGTGATGCCGACGCTGGTGCTGGCGATCGCGCTGGCGACCGTGATGTCCCGCTCCCTGACCACGACCGTCGTCGCGATCGGCGTGACCACCTGGCCGACCACGGCCCGGCTGGTGCGCGCGCAGACCCTGGCGGTGGAGACGCGGCCGTACATCGAGCGGGCGCGGGCGCTCGGCGGCGGGCACTGGCACGTCATGTCCCGGCACGTCCTGCCGAACGTGATGCCGCTGGTGCTGGCCCAGACGACCCTGATCATCTCCTCGGCCATCCTCGCGGAGGCGACGCTCGCCTTCCTGGGCCTCGGCGACCCCACGGTCGTGTCGTGGGGCGGGCTGCTCCAGGACGCGCGCGAGGCGGGCGCGGTCAGTGCCGGGGACTGGTGGTACCTGGTGCCGCCGGGCATCGCCATCGCCGTGGTGGCGCTGGCGTTCACGCTGTGCGGGCGGGCCGTGGAGTCCGTCCTCAACCCCAGGCTGGGGGTGTCGCGTTGACGCTGCTCGACGTCAGGAACCTGACCGTGACGTACGCGGGCGGGGCGGCCGCCGTGCGCGGGGTGGACCTGCGCCTGGACGCGGGCCACAAGCTCGGTCTCGCCGGGGAGTCCGGCTGCGGCAAGTCCACGCTGGCGCTGGCCCTGCTGCGGCTGCTGCCGGCGGGCACCCGGATCACCGGGGAGGTGCTGCTCGACGGCGAGGACGTGCTGGCCATGAAGTGGGGCCGCGTCCGGGCGGTCCGCTGGGCCGGGGCCTCCATCGTCTTCCAGGGCGCGATGCACTCCCTGAACGCCGTGCACCGCGTCGGCGACCAGATCGCCGAGCCGATCCTGCTGCACCGGAAGGCGACCGCCGCCGGGGCGAAGAAGAAGACCGCGGAGCTGCTGGAGCAGGTCGGCCTGCCGGCCGCGCGCGCGGACGCCTACCCGCACGAGCTGTCGGGCGGCCAGCGCCAGCGCGTCATGATCGCCATGGCCCTGGCCTGCGACCCACGGCTGATCATCGCCGACGAGCCGACCACCGCGCTCGACGTGATGATCCAGGCCCAGATCCTCCGGCTCATCGAGCAGCTGGTCGCGGACCAGGACCTCGGCCTGGTCATGATCAGTCACGACCTGGCGGTCCTCGCCGACACCTGCGACCGGCTGGCGGTGATGTACGCGGGCCGGGTGGTCGAGGAGGGGCCGGCCCGGCAGGTGTACGAGGACGCCCGGCACCCCTACGCCCGGGCCCTGTCGGCGGCCTTCCCGCGCATCGGCGACGCGGCGTCCCGGTTCGCCCCGCGGGGACTGGCGGGCGACCCGCCCGACCCGGCCGCCCTGCCGTCCGGGTGCACGTTCCATCCCCGCTGTCCGGTGGCGCTGGACTCGTGCCCCGAGGAGGACCCGGCACTGCGCACGGCGGGGCCGGAGCGGCGGGCGGCGTGTGTGCTGGTCGGACCGCCGGCCGAGGGGAGACGGGCTGCGGCCCCGGAGCCCCGTGAGAGGGGCTCGGCCGGGGAACCGGAGGCCCGGGAGCGGCGGTCGGCCGAGGAGCCGGAAGCCCGGGAGCAGCGGCCGGCCGGGGAGCCGGAGACGCTGGAGGAAGCGAGGCCGAGTACGCCATGACCACGTCCCCTGTGTCCCCCACGGCCCCCGAGGTCACAACCGCCCCGCTGCTGAGCGCCCAGGGCCTGTACGTCACCTTCCCCGGCCGGCACGGGGGTCCCCGGGCCCGGGCCG
This sequence comes from Streptomyces sp. NPDC059696, assembly GCF_042733745.1. NCBI lineage: Bacteria > Bacillati > Actinomycetota > Actinomycetes > Kitasatosporales > Streptomycetaceae > Streptomyces > Streptomyces sp. NPDC059696. The sequence continues at coordinate 159,100 of NZ_JBHWFG010000017.1, read as the reverse complement.
TGGACGGGGTCGACCTCGACATCCGCCCCGGTGAGATCGTCGCGCTGGTCGGCGAGTCCGGGTGCGGCAAGACGACCCTGGCCCGCAGTCTGCTCGGCCTGGTCGAACCGACGGCGGGCCGGGTCACCTTCGACGGCCGCCCGCTGGACTACTCCGGCCGGTCCCTCAAGGCCTACCGCAAGCGCGTCCAGTTGGTCCTCCAGGACCCGAGCGGCTCCCTCAACCCCCGGCACACGGTGTACGACGCGGTCGCCGAGGGCCTGCGCATCCACGGCCACGGCGGCGACGAACGCACCGCGGTCGCCGACGCCCTGTCCCGGGCCGGTCTGCGCCCCCCGGAGCGCTTCTTCCTGCGCTACCCGCACGAACTGTCCGGCGGGCAGCGCCAGCGGGTGGTCATCGCGGGCGCTCTGGTCCTCGAACCCGAACTCCTCGTCGCGGACGAGCCGGTGGCGTCCCTGGACGCCTCGGTACGCGGTGAGATCCTCGCCCTGTTGCTCCGGCTGCGCACCGAGCTGGGTCTGTCCGCCCTGGTCGTCACGCACGACCTGGGCCTGGCGTGGAACATCGCCGACCGGGTCGCGGTGATGTACCTGGGCCGGATCGTGGAGACGGGCCCGGTGGAGCAGGTGCTGACCGCGCCCCGGCACCCCTACACCCAGGCGCTGCTGTCCGTACTCCCGGAGGCACCCGGCGCCCCGGTGATCCTCACGGGCGAGCCCCCCGACCCGTCGCGCGTACCGTCCGGCTGCCGCTTCCACGCCCGTTGCCAGATCCTGGCGAGCGGCGAGGCGGAGCGAGCGGGTGTGGCGGACGCGTGCAGGGGCCAGGACTTGCCGGTGCTGAACGGGGGCGGAGCATCACAGGTCGCTTGCCATTGGGCGGTTCTACCGCGCCCCTAGGGGCGCGGGGAACTGCGCGACAACCCCCACACACCCGCAGACGGCCCCCAAGCGGACTAGGCAGCCCCGTCGGCCGCCACCAACTCCCTGCACTTGTCTACGTCCTCGGACATCTGCTCCAGGAGACCCTCGAGCGTGTCGAACGTCGCCTGCCCCCGCACGAACGCCAGGAAGTCGACCGCGACATGCAACCCGTACAGATCGAGCCCGACCCGGTCGATGGCATACGCCTCCACGGTCCGCTCGGTCCCCTCGAACTGCGGGTTCGTGCCGACGGAGATCGCCGCCGGCATCGCCTCGCCCTGGGCGTGCAGCCAGCCGGCGTACACACCGTCGGCCGGGATCGCCGTGTGCGGCAGCGTCTCCACGTTCGCCGTGGGGAAACCGAGTTCACGGCCGCGCTGCGCGCCCCGGACCACGACGCCCTCCACCCGGTGCGGACGCCCCAGGATCTCCGCGGCGCCCCGGACGTCGCCCTCGGCGACCAGCCGTCGCGTCAGCGTGGAGGAGAACGGCTCGCCGCCGCCCGCCTCGCCCGTCACGTACAGGTCGACGACCTCGACCTCGAAGTCGTAGGTCTTGCCCTGCGTGGACAGGAACTCCACGTTGCCGGCGGCCTTGTGGCCGAAGCGGAAGTTGGGGCCCTCGACGACGGCCTTGGCGTGCAGCTTGTCGACCAGGACCTTGACGACGAAATCGGCCGGGGACAGCTTCGAGAACTCGGATGTGAAGGGGAGGATGAGCACGGCGTCCACACCGAGGTCCGCCATGAGTTCGGCACGGCGGTGGTGGGCGGCGAGCAGCGGCGGGTGGCTGCCGGGGCGGACGACCTCGCTGGGGTGCGGGTCGAAGGTGACGACGACGGCGGGCACGCCCAGCTCCCGGGCGCGGTCCACGGCATGCCGGATGATCAGCTGGTGTCCGCGGTGGACTCCGTCGTAGGAGCCGATGGTGACGACGCTGCGCCCCCAGTCCTGGGGGATGTCCTCCAAGCCACGCCAGCGCTGCACTGTGCCTGCTCCTTGTCGAAAGCTCGTCGAACCCGTGTCCGGTCGGTTGTCCGTGGTGCCTCGTACGCAGGTCTAAGGGTGCCATGCCGGGTGCTCCCCGCCCGCATCGGCATGGGGGCTGTGACAGGGCGCACGGCACCGCGGCGGCCCGGGCGCACGGCACCGCGGCGGCCCGGGTGCCCGGGCCGGGGTGGTGCGGGGTCCGGGCACCCCGGTCCCGCACGGCCGGTCACGCCGGGACGCCCGCGCCCGCCAGGTTCTCGATCGTCCGGTGGGAGCTGGGCCCGACCAGTGCCGCCCAGTCCCCCGGCGCGTCGGCCAGCCAGGCGGCGGCGCGGGCGGCGAAGCCGGGCACATGCCGGCCCAGGTCGACCAGGGCGCGGTCGAAGCGGGTGGCGCCCTGAGGGGTGCGCACGAGGAGCAGTCCGATGCGGTGGACGAGGTCGCGCAGGTCGTCGCCGCCGTTGCGGGCAGCGGCGTGCAGCAGCGCGTCCAGGACGTCGGTGTCCTGCTCCCGGGCCAGGAGAGCCTCGCGCAGTTCGCGGCGGAGCGGACGTGACGCCGGGATGCCGGGCGGGGTGAGGACCGCGGCGAGGGCGCAGCGCAGCCGCACGTCACCGTCCTCCAGCAGGCCGGTGACCAGCGGCAGGAGCACCGGCCGGGCGGCGGGGCCCCGGTCGAGCCGCTGGTCCGCGTACGCCGCCACCTGCCCCGCCAGCTCCGGCCGCTCGCCTGCCGCCCGGCACAGCAGCGTGGCGATCCGCCGGGCCAGGCCCGGCGGTGTCGCGTCGGCGAGCGCCCGCAGCGCCTCCTCCGCGTCGGGCCGCTCCAGCCGGGCCGCGAAGGCCCCGAGGACCGGCTCGGGGTCGCTCAGCAGGGCTCCGGCCAGGGCGTCCGGCGAGAACCGGGGGTCGCCCGCCGCGAAGTGCTCCAGGGCCCGCGCGAGATAGCGGGCCCGGGTGTGGGGGTCCTGGACGAGGAGGGCGAGTGCGCCGCCGTGCAGGGCGCGGTCGGCGGGGCGGGCGAGCAGGGTGAGGGCCGTGTAGCGCAGCAGGGCGCGGTCGCCTGCCGTGCCGACGTGCGGTGCGACGCGCAGTGCGTGGTCCACCGCGGCGCTGCGCCGTGCGGGGCGCTCGTCGCGTGCCCACCGGTCGGCGGCTCGGCACAGCGCCGACGGCTCCTCCTCGGCGAGCACCGCGAGCAGTTCGTCGGCCCGGGGATGCGCGCGGTCGACGAGCACGTCCGTCAGGTCGTCCAGGGCGCGATGGCGGTGGGTGTGCAGCAGGACTTGCGCGGCCGTGGCCACGGTCGCGTGCGGGGTGGCGGGCAGCGGCTGCTCGTCGTCGAACCAGCGGGCCAGGTGGGGTTGTACGGCGGTGGGGTCGGCGGCGAGGAGTTCGGCGACGGCGTCCAGGAATCTGGGACCGGCCTCGCACGGTGGTCCGTCGGCGTGGACCAGCCGCCGCAGCAGCGCGCAGCGCGTCTCCAGCGGGAGCCGTACGCCGGTCCAGAAAGGGGGCCCGACCTCCTCCGGGACGGGCCGCTCCTGCCGCCGCCAGGCCACGATCCGGTCGGCGAGCAGCCGCAGCACCTCTGTGCAGGGCGCCGCGTCGGGCAGGGCCGTCAGCGTCCCGGCGAGCAGCCGGGCGGCCCACCAGGACCGTGGGTCGGCGTCCAGGGCGTGCACCAGGTCGGCCAGGCGGGAGGCCAGTGGGCCGGTGCCGTGCCGGCGGCCGAGGTAGAGCAGGGCCTGGACGACCGGCCCGATGCGGTGGTGCGGTACGGGGTCGGCGTGGGGGTCGGTGCCGCGGTGGACGAGGGCCTGCAGGGCTTCGTCGAGGTCGAGGTGCATGCCCTGGAGCCACTCGGCGAGCCCCTCGTGCGCGAAGCGGTAGCCGGTTCCGGCGGGCACGAGGAGGCCCTCGGCGAGCACCGCCGACGCCCAGCCCGAGCAGCCGCCGAGCCGGGCAGGGGCGGTCCCCCAGGGGAACACCGCCGCGAACGCCTCACGGTCCAGGTCTCCGGAGCCCGGGCCGAGACTGCGTCGGGCCGCCTCGTGCACCTGTCTCGCAGCCTTGGCCGCCAGCCGGCGTACGGCCGTGCCGCGCAGGCCGTTGCCGGCGGCCAACCGGGTGGCGATGCGCAGCGCCATCAGGTCCAGGTAGGCGGAGAAGACCTCGTCCCGGTCGACGGGGCCGCTGAGCAGGACCGGCGTTGCGGAGCCGTCCATGAGCTCGTCCCGGATCTCGCCGAGCAGGCGCAGGGTGAGGGGGTGCCGGGCGTCGGCGTCGGCGAGGGCGCCCTCGCCGATGCCGTACCGCGAACCGGCCTCGCGGGCCTCGTCCTCGGCGAGGTCGCCGAGGCGTACGCAGGCGGGGCGGTGCAGCAGGTCCGCCACCTCCTCCCAGTACTCCGGCCGGCAGGCCATCACCATCCGCGTGCCCGTCCCGTCGAGCCACCGCACGGTCGCGTCCGCCCAGTCGGACAGGCGGCGGGCCGCCCCGGGCGGCATCTCCTCGGGGCCGTCCAGCAGGAGCAGCAGGGGCCTGCCGAGGGAACCGGCGAGGCGGGCGAGGCGCTCGGGGGTCGTGTCGCCCAGGTCGGCCGTGGCGGACGGGGAGAGCGGAGCGAGCGGGGACGAGGCCCGCGCGGCGGCCACGACGGGGGCGGCCCGGGTCAGCGCCCTGCGGACCGCGTCCGCCACCGACGTGTCGTCGTCCCGCAGGTCGCAACCGCGCAGCCAGAGGGTGGGGTGCCCGCTGCGGCCACGGCGCTCGGCGAGTGCGGCGAGTTCCGTCGTGCGACCGCTGCCGGGTGCCCCGACCAGACCGAGGACGGCTGCCCCGCCTGCCGCGAAGGCGTCGAACCCGGCGGCCGCACCGGCCCGTTCGACCGGTGCCGGGACGCCGGTCCCGCCGGGCGGGCCGTCCAGGTCCCGCGATGTGCCGGTCAGTTCGAGCACTCCGGCGAGGTTCAGATCGGCCCCGTAGGCGGGGACCGTCGCGGCGTTCTCGGCGAGCAGCCCGGCGAGGGGGCCGGCCGCTCCCGCGATCCGGGCCCGCAGCGGTACGGCGAACCCGACGTCGCGGTGGCCGGAGCTGAGCGCGGTGCCGAGGACTCCGACGACGGCGCCGGTCCCGGCGTCGAGCACGGGGCCGCCGGCCGCTCCCCCGCCCAGCCGCAGCGCGTCCCGCCCCGCCGTGCCGACCGCCAGCTCCAGCGCGTCGTCGAGACGGTGGAAACGTTCCGTGGCCGCGTAGGTCACGGAGGCCGGTCCCAGCACCCGGGCCTCGCGCCAGCCGCCTGCGGCGATCCGCACGTACGTGCCGGGCCCGGCACCGTCCCGCACGGTGACGGGCAGCGGCGGCACACCGAGCCCCTCGGTCCGTACGAGGGCCAGATCCAGCGCGGGCAGCGGGGTGACCGCGTCGGCGGCCACGACCCGGCGACGGTCACCGGCCCCGTGCAGCACGAGCCGGGGCAGACCGTCGACGGCCTCGTGGCTGGTGATGAGGGTGCCGTGGTGGTCGGCCAGGAAGCCGGTGCCGCGGGGGCGCCCGGCCGGATCGTGGATACGGACGAGACAGTCCCCGGGAACCACCCCGGCCTCGCCCCCGGCCGTCCCGGGGCGACAAACCGCCCGGCCCTCCGGCCCGACGGCCCCGATGCCGGCGACCGCCCGGCCCTCCTGCCCGACGGTCCCGATGCCGGCGACCGCCCGGCCCTCCTGCCCGACGGTCCCGATGCCGGCGACCGCCCAGCCCTCCTGCCCGACGGTCCCGGGGCCGGCGACCGCACGGCCCTCCTGCCCGACGGTCCCGGGGCCGGCGACCGCACGGCCCTCCTGCCCGGCCGTACCGAGGCCAGGAAGCCCCCGGCCCTCCTGGCGGCCAGGAACCACCCGGCCTTCCTGCCCTGCCGTCCCCGGGCCAGGGACCGCCGTGCCCTGCTGCCCCGCTCTGCCGGGGCGGCCCGGGGAGTTCTGTGTGCTGCCGTCCGTCTCCCGGGACCGGTTCCGCGACGTCATCGTCGAGCCTCCCCGCCGTACACCCGTGCCCTCGTGTTCGACGGTAGGGGCGAGATGATCAGCGGGACAGATCGCTTCGCGAAAGCGCCCCCTTCCGCTCCCCCGGTTCACTCCGAGCGCCCGCACGGACGGGTGAAGGAACGGGGGCGGCTGGATAACCCTAGGGGTGGGGGAACCGAGGGGGGACCGTGGAGCGGCGGAAGTGGAGGTACCCCGTGGCCGCCGCTCCACGGACGGACACCCGGCTCCCGGTTCCCGTCAGGCGAAGACGGCCAGGCTCTTGGCCTTGCCCTTCTGCTCCTCGACCAGCGCGAGGAAGCGGCCCTCCGGGTCGAAGACGGCGACGGGGCCGGAGCCCGCGTACGACTCGGGCATCTCCAGCCGGACGCCGTTGGTGAGCAGCTTGGCCCGCCGGGCGTCGACGTCCCACCGGGGGAACGCGGCCGCTGCGGCCTCGGCCATCGGCATCACGGTCAGCTCCTGCTGGTGCTGGTCCAGTGTGCGGGCCGCGTCCAGCTTGTAGGGGCCGACGCGGGTACGGCGCAACGCGGTGAGGTGGCCGCCCACACCGAGGCCGGCGCCGAGGTCGCGGGCCAGGGCCCGGATGTAGGTGCCGGAGGAGCAGACGACCGACACGACCAGGTCGAGGACGGCCGTGCCGTCGTCGGCGACGGCGTCCCGGACGTCGTACACGTCGAAGGACGAGACCGTGACCGGCCGGGCCGGGATCTCGAACTCCTCGCCCTCCCGGGCCCGCTTGTACGAGCGCACGCCGTTGATCTTGATGGCGCTGACCTTGGACGGCACCTGCATGATGTCGCCGGTCAGCGCGGCGATGCCGGCGTCGATCGCGTCGCGGGTGACCTTGGAGGCGTCGGTGGAGGAGATGATCTCCCCCTCGGCGTCGTCCGTGAGGGTGTTCTGCCCGAGCCGGACGGTGCCCAGGTACTCCTTCTCGGTCAGCGCGAGGTGACCGAGGAGCTTGGTGGCCTTCTCGACGCCGAGGACGAGGACACCCGTCGCCATGGGGTCGAGGGTGCCGGCGTGCCCGACGCGCCGCGTTCTGGCGATGCCGCGCATCTTGGCGACCACGTCGTGCGAAGTGAAGCCCGACGGCTTGTCGACGATGACAAGGCCGTCGGGCGTGGTGTGCTTCTGGGTCATTCGGCGCCGTCGTCCGTCTCGTCGTCCTCGTCGGGCTTGCGGTACGGGTCGGCTTCGCCGGCGTACTTCGCGCCCGCGGACGCCTCGCGCACCTTCTCGTCGGACTGGCGCGCCTTGTCGAGGAGGTCCTCGATGGTGCGGGCGGTGTCCGGGAGGGCGTCCATGACGAAGGTCAGGGTCGGCGTGAACTTCACACCGGCCGCGCGGCCCACCTCGGAGCGCAGGACGCCCTTGGCGCTCTCCAGGCCGGCGGCGGCCGCAGCGCGCTCCTCGTCGTCCCCGTAGACCGTGTAGAAGACGGTCGCCTCCCTGAGGTCACCCGTGACCCGGGTGTCCGTGATGGTGACGTGGGAGCCGAGCCGCGGGTCCTTGATCCCCCGCTGCAGCTTCTGGGCCACCACCTCTCGGATGAGGTCCGCCAGCCTTTTAGCCCGCGCGTTGTCGGCCACTGGTCCGTCTCCTTAAGTGCTTACTTGTTGCTTCAGTCTTCGTCGCTGTGGAGCCTGCGTCGAACCGAGAGCAGTTCGATTTCGGGCCGGCCGGCGACGAGCCGCTCACAGCGGTCCAGGACGTCGGTGAGGTGTCCTGTCTCCCCCGAGACCACCGCGAGCCCGATCTCGGCTCTGCGGTGGAGGTCCTGGTGATCCGTCTCGGCCGCGCTCACCCCGTACTTGCGCTGGAGTTCGGCCACGATCGGGCGGACCAGAGAGCGTTTCTCCTTGAGCGAGTGGACATCGCCGAGGAGCAGATCGAAGGACAGAGTCCCCACATACATGTGTGTGTCCGGATGTCCCGCCGGTTCGGGGTACGGGCGCCACGCTTCGACGCCGATACGGGAACCGTACACGCAACGGCCGGGGCCGATCGACGGAATAAGTCCCGCCGACCGGCCCCGATCGTGACTCAGGTCAGACGCGCGGCTTCTCGCGCATCTCGTACGTCGCGATGACGTCGTCGACCTTGATGTCGTTGAAGTTGCCGAGGTTGATACCGCCCTCGAACCCTTCGCGGATCTCGGTGACGTCGTCCTTGAAGCGACGCAGGCCCTCGATGTTGAGGTTCTCCGCGACCACCTTGCCGTCGCGGATGAGGCGCGCCTTGGTGTTGCGCTTGACCTCGCCGGAGCGGATGAGAACACCCGCGATGTTGCCCAGCTTGGACGACTTGAAGACCTCGCGGATCTCCGCCGTACCGAGCTCGACCTCCTCGTACTCCGGCTTGAGCATGCCCTTGAGGGCCGCCTCGATCTCCTCGATCGCCTGGTAGATGACCGAGTAGTACCGGACGTCGACACCCTCGCGCTCGGCCATCTGCTGCGCACGCCCGGCGGCGCGCACGTTGAAGCCGATGACGATGGCGTCGGAGCCCATGGCCAGGTCGATGTCGGACTCCGTGACCGCACCGACACCGCGGTGCAGGACGCGGATGTCGACCTCTTCGCCGACGTCCAGCTGGAGCAGCGAGGACTCGAGCGCCTCGACGGATCCGGAAGCGTCACCCTTGATGATCAGGTTCAGCTGCTGGACCTCGCCGGCCTTCAGCACCTTGTCCAGGTCCTCCAGCGACACGCGGCGCGTGCGCTTGGCGAACGCGGCGTTGCGCTCACGGGCGGCGCGCTTCTCGGCGATCTGACGGGCCGTACGGTCCTCGTCGACCACCAGGAAGTTGTCGCCCGCACCCGGGACGTTGGTCAGGCCGAGGACCTGGACCGGCGTCGAGGGACCGGCCTCGGCGACGCTGTTGCCGTTGTCGTCGTGCATCGCCCGGACGCGGCCGTACGCGTCGCCGACCACCATGGTGTCGCCGACCCGCAGGGTGCCGCGCTGGACGAGGACCGTCGACACGGCACCGCGGCCGCGGTCGAGGCGGGACTCGATCGAGATGCCCTGCGCGTCCTGGTTCGGGTTGGCCCGCAGGTCGAGCGAGGCGTCGGCGGTGAGGATCACGGCCTCCAGCAGGGAGTCGATGTGCAGACCCTGCTTGGCGGAGATGTCGACGAACATCGTGTCGCCGCCGTACTCCTCGGCCACCAGCCCGTACTCGGTGAGCTGACCGCGCACCTTGGTCGGGTCGGCGCCCTCGACGTCGATCTTGTTGACCGCGACGACGATCGGGACCTCGGCCGCCTTGGCGTGGTTGAGCGCCTCGACCGTCTGCGGCATGACGCCGTCGTTGGCCGCGACGACCAGGATCGCGATGTCGGTCGACCGGGCACCACGGGCACGCATGGCGGTGAACGCCTCGTGACCCGGGGTGTCGATGAAGGTGATCTTGCGCTCTTCGTCGTTGACCTCGGTCGCGACCTGGTAGGCACCGATGTGCTGGGTGATGCCGCCGGCCTCGCCCGCGATGACGTTCGTCTTGCGGATGGCGTCGAGGAGCCGGGTCTTACCGTGGTCGACGTGACCCATGACGGTGACGACCGGCGGGCGGACCATCAGGTCCTCCTCGTCGCCCTCGTCCTCGCCGAACTCGATGTCGAAGGACTCGAGGAGCTCGCGGTCCTCCTCCTCCGGGCTGACGATCTGAACCGTGTAGTTCATCTCGTCGGCGAGGAGCTGCAGCGTCTCGTCGGAGACGGACTGCGTGGCCGTGACCATCTCGCCGAGGTTCATCATGACCGCGACGAGCGACGCCGGGTTGGCGTTGATCTTCTCGGCGAAGTCGGTGAGGGAGGCACCGCGCGACAGGCGAACGGTCTCGCCGTTGCCGCGAGGCAGCATCACACCGCCGACCGACGGGGCCTGCATGGCCTCGTACTCCTGGCGCCTCTGCCGCTTCGACTTGCGGCCACGACGCGCGGGACCGCCGGGACGGCCGAACGCACCCTGCGTGCCACCGCGGCCACCGGGGCCGCCGGGACGGCCACCGAAGCCGGGACGGCCACCGCCGCCGGGACCACCGGGACGACCGGCGAAACCGCCGCCACCGCCACCGGGACCGCCGGGACGACCGGCGAAGCCGCCACCGCCGCCACCGGGACGACCGGCGAAGCCGCCGCCGCCCGGACGACCGCCGCCGCCACCGGGACGACCGCCGCCGCCGGGACCGCGGCCGCCGGGGCCACCGCCACCGGGACGCGGGCCGGCAGCCGGACGCTGCGGCATCATGCCGGGGTTGGGACGGGGGCCGCCGGGACCGCCGCCGGGACGGGGACCGCCGCCCTGCGGACGGGGCATGCCGCCCGGGGTCGGACGCGCGCCGCCCGGAGCCTGCGGACGAGGACCGCCGCCAGCGCCCTGCGGACGGGGACCGCCCTGGCCGCCCTGGCCCTGCGGACGCGGAGCACCACCGGGGGCACCGGGGCCGCCCGGACGCGGGGCACCACCCGGACGGGGCGCCTGCGGGCGCGCCATGCCGGTGGAGCCACCGGAAGTGAAGGGGTTGTTGCCCGGACGGGGACCCGCCGGACGGGCACCGGGACGCGGGGCGCCGCCACCCGGACGCGGGGCGCCGGGACGGTCGCCGCGCTCACCACGGCCCTGGCCGCCCTGGCCGGGGCCACCCGGACGCGGGGCACCCGGACGCGGGGCCTGGCCGGCCGGACGCGGGGCGCCCGGACGCGGGCCGGAACCCTGGCCCTGGCCCTGGCCCTGAGGCGAGGACGGGGCGGCGGGAGCCGACGGGGGCGCCGTGAACTCGGGCGTCGTCGGAGCCGGGGACGCCGGGGCGGGCCGCGGCGCGGGCTTCGGGCCCGGGGTGGGACGGGGGCCGGGAGTGGCCGGCGCGGCCGGAGCCGCGGGCTTCTCGGCGGCCGGCTTGGGGGCCGGCGGGCGCGGGGCTGCCGGACGGGCGGCCTGCGCGGGAGAGGGGGCACCCGGCTTGGCCGGGGCAGCCTTGCGGGCGGGGGCGGGCTTGCCGCCACCGCTGCCCTGCTGGAGGGCGTCCGTCAGCTTGCGTACAACGGGCGCTTCGATCGTCGAAGACGCCGAACGGACGAATTCACCGAGTTCCTGGAGCTTGGCCATGACGACCTTGCTCTCGACGCCGAACTCCTTGGCGAGTTCGTAGACCCGGACCTTAGCCACTTCGCTCCTTTGAGGTCCGGGTTGCGTCCGGACCGTCGCTAGTTCATGGGCGTACTCATCGCGTACTCATCGAGTGCTCATCGCAATCTCGACCTGCTTTCGACTCGCGAGGTACCTAGCCGCACGGGGTTCCGTACGGCACGTCTTACCGTGTTGCCTGCTCGGCAACTGTCGTCTGCTCGACGTACTGGCGCAACGCCTTTGTGTCGAGCGGTCCCGGGACGCGCAGTGCCCTCGGGAACGCCCGGCGGCGTACCGCCTGGTCGAGACAGACCGGTGCGGGGTGCACGTAAGCACCCCGGCCGGGCAGCGTACCGCGTGGATCAGGGACGCACGCGTCCTCGATCGCTACGATCCGCAGCAGTTCGGCCTTGGCCGCTCGCTCCCGACACCCCACACAGGTGCGTTCAGGGCATGCGCGGGCGCGCGTCCGGCCAGACACTGCTAAGTCTACCTCCCCGTACGCTCCTCACCCCTTTGGGGCAGGATTCGAACAGTTGCCGCGCATCAACCTGTCGTGATCTGAACGGCGCGCGGCTTGGATCTATTCCTCGGTGCCGGCCGCGGCGGGCTCCGTGTCCGGGCGGATGTCGATCCGCCAGCCGGTCAGCCGGGCCGCGAGGCGGGCGTTCTGCCCCTCCTTGCCGATGGCCAGGGACAGCTGGTAGTCGGGCACGGTCACCCGGGCCGACCGGGTCGCCATGTCCACGATCTCCACCTTGGAGACCCGGGCGGGGGACAGGGCGTTCGCCACCATCTCCCCCGGGTCCTCCGACCAGTCGACGATGTCGATCTTCTCGCCGTTCAGCTCGCCCATGACGTTGCGCACGCGGCCGCCCATGGGGCCGATGCAGGCGCCCTTGGCGTTCAGGCCGGAGCGGGTGGACCGGACGGCGATCTTCGTGCGGTGACCGGCCTCACGGGCGATCGCGGCGATCTCCACCGAGCCGTCGGCGATCTCCGGCACCTCCAGGGCGAAGAGCTTCTTCACCAGGTTGGGGTGCGTGCGCGAGAGGGTGACGGACGGACCGCGGACGCCCTTGGCCACCCGGACGACGTACGAGCGCAGCCGCATGCCGTGCGGGTAGGTCTCCCCCGGCACCTGCTCCTGCACGGGCAGGATCGCCTCGAGCTTGCCGATGTCGACCAGCACGTTCTTCGGGTCGCGGCCCTGCTGGACCACGCCGGTGACGATGTCGCCCTCGCGGCCGGCGTACTCGCCGAGCGTCGCGTCGTCCTCGGCGTCGCGCAGGCGCTGCAGGATGACCTGCTTGGCCGTGGTGGCGGCGATACGGCCGAAACCGGACGGGGTGTCGTCGAACTCGCGGGCCTCCTGGCCCTCCTCGAGGTCGTCGGGGTCCTCCTTCGCCCACACGGTCACATGGCCGGTCTCCCGGTTGAGCTCCACGCGCGCGTGACGGCGGCTTCCCTCGGTGCGGTGGTAGGCGATGAGGAGGGCCGACTCGATCGCCTCGACCAGCAGGTCGAAGGAGATCTCCTTCTCCCGAACCAAGCCCCGCAGGGCGCTCATGTCGATGTCCACGGCTACGCCTCCTCTTCCTTCTTGTCCTTGCGGCTGAACTCGACCTGGACACGCGCCCGGACGATGTCGTCGAAGGCGAGCCGGCGCGCGGTGGCCTTGCGGCCCTTCACACCGGGTACCTCGGTGTCGACACCCTCGTCGTCGACCTTCAGGATCCTGGCGACCAGCTCACCGCCCTCGGCCAGCTGGAACTTCACCAGCCGGTCCGTGGCGCGGACGTAGTGCCGGTGTTCCGTGAGGGGGCGCTCCGCGCCGGGGGTGCCGACCTCGAGGGTGTACTCGCCCTCGCCCATCGCGTCGCTCTCGTCGAGCTTCGCCGAGAGCGCGCGGCTCACATCGGCGATCTGGTCCAGGTCGGCGCCCGTGTCCGAGTCGACGACGACGCGCAGCACACGCTTGCGTCCGACGGAGTCCACCTCGATCTCCTCGAGATCCAGGCCCTGGGAGCTGACGAGCGGTTCCAGTAGCTCTCGCAGCCTCTCGCTCTGGGTGGTGCTCATCCGGGTGACTCCTCGGCCGCGTGTGCTGTTGTGGGATGGGTCGCGTGTCTGGTCAAAGGGTATCCGGTCGCGGGGAGTGTTGCCGTCCACCCGGTCACGAACGGTGCCGCTGAGTGATGCCGGGCGGGGGCCCGGGTACCGTGATCACGGGCGTGCGGCCCGCGCAGTGCCGTTTTCTCGAACATCCCTCGCACGCCTCTCGACCAGCGTTCGTAACCTCCCCATCATTCGAGTCATTCGCGAATGTTTCCCGCACGAGCCCCGAGGACGTCTGACGTGCCGTTCCCGCCATCGCCGCGTGCCCGCTCGGGGCCGCGCAGAAGGAGTCTGCTCGCCGCCGCCCCGGCGGCCCTCGCCCTGACGGGCTGCACCGGCGGGGGCTCCGGGGGGCCCGGCGGAGACGACCCGTCGGCCGCCGACCGGGTGCGCGCGCGTGCGGCCCGGGACAGCGAGGGGCTGGTGGAGCGCTACGACGCCGTGATCGCCGCCCGGCCGGGGCTCACGGGCCGGCTGCGGCCGCTGCGTGAGGAGGTCGTGCGGCACGCGCAGGCGTTCGGCGGTGGCCGGAAAGCATCGCCTTCGCCGTCCGTCCCGGCCTCCCCGCCCGACTCGGCCTCGCCGTCCGCGTCGGCATCCGGGTCCACGTCGGGCTCGCCTTCCGCGTCGGCATCCGGGTCCGCGTCGGGCTCGCCGTCCGCGTCGGCATCCGGGTCCGCGTCGGGCTCGCCGTCGCCGGCCGAGACGGTGCCGGGCAACGACAAGGACGCCCTGGCCGGGCTCGCAGCGGCGGAGCGGGAGCTCGCCGACCGGCGGGTCAAGGCGCTGGGCGGGGTTCCGGGTGAGCTGGCGCGGCTGCTGGCGTCGGTGGCGGCGGCCGGGGCCGCGCACGTGTATCTGCTGACGGAGGGTGCCGCGTGAGCGAGGAGAAGGACCGGGAGCTGCGGGCCCTGCAGGCCGCGCTGGCGGCCGAGCACGCGGCGGTCTACGGGTACGGCGTCGTCGGCGGGAGGATCGGCGACGGCAAGCGCGCCGAGGCCCTCACGGCGTACGACGCGCACCGGGCGCGCAGGGACGCGCTGGTGCGTGAGGTGAAGGACCTGGGGGGCCGGCCGGTGGCCGCGTCCGCCGGTTACGCGCTGCCCTTCCAGGTGCCGGACTCGGCGGCGGCCGTGCGGCTCGCCGCCGAGCTGGAGGACCGGGTGGCCGGGGTGTACGCGGATCTGGTGCGCGCCGCGGGCGGCGGGCGGCGGGCCCTGGCGGTCGAGGCGCTGCGGGAGGCGGCGGTGCGGGCGGTGCGCTGGCGGGGCGAGAGCGTAGCCTTCCCTGGGCTCGCCGAGCGGGCCGGCACGGCCCCGCCCTCGGCGGCGCCGACGGCGTGACCCGCGCAGGGCGCGCACCGCGGACGGCATGAAGGGAACGACTCGCGCATGGTTTTCGAACCGCCGAAGCGTCTGGTCAGGGCGCTCGGTGAGACGGCGCCGGACGGTGACGACTGGCTGGAGAAGCTGCCCGAGGCGGCGCAGCGGGCCGTCGAGCTGCGCGAGTTGACCGTGGAGCGGGTGCAGGTGCCCGGCGGGCGCAGCAGCCTGGTGCTGTTGGTGCGGGCGGCCGACGGGACACCCGCCGTGCTCAAGCTGGCGCCGGGCCGGGCCCGCCCGGAGGCGGAGCGGGCCGCGCTCGCGCACTGGGCCGGGCGGGGGGCCGTGCAGCTGCTCGAACCGCCGTCGGCCGAGGGGGTGCTGCTGCTGGAGCGGCTTCACCCGGACGTGTCGGTGCGGTCGCTGCCGGAGGCGAAGGCGCTGCTGGAGGCGGCGGGGACGCTGCGGCGGCTGTGGGTGGAGCCACCCGCCGGGTTCCCCTTCGAGACCGTGGCCGAGCGGACCGGGCGGCAGGCCGAGGCGATGCGTGCCCGGGCCGGGACCGAGCCCGAGGTGGCCCCGCTGGTCGACCTGGCGCTCGCCGCGCGCGAGGAGCTGCTCGCCGCACCGCCGGAGCACCGGCTGCTGCACGGCACGTTCCGGCAGAGCAAGGTGCTCGGCGGGGAGCGGATGCCGTGGCTGGCCGTGGGGCCCGACCCGGTCGTCGGCGAGTGCGCCTTCGATCTGGCCCGGCTGGTCCGGGACCGGGTGGAGGACCTGATCGCCCAGCCGTCCGGTGCGGCCACGACCCGGCGCCGGGTGAAGCGGCTCGCGGAGTCCCTGGACGTGGACCAGGAACGGCTGCGGGGCTGGACGCTGTTCCGGGCGGTGGAGTCGGGCGTGCGGGCGGGGCGGGTCGGACGGCCGCGGGACGCGGAGCTGCTGCTGGAATTCGCGAGCTGGCTGTAGGGCGCGGGGAACGAAGCATCCGGAGGCCGCGCCCCGGGCCGCACGGGCCGCCCGGCGGTCCGGCTGCCGGGCGGGTCGGACGGCCGCGGGACGCGGAGCTGCTGCTGGAATTCGCGAGCTGGCTGTAGGGCGCGGGGAACGGAGCACCCGGGGGCCGCGCCCCGGACCGCACGGGCCGCCCGGCGGTCCGGCTGCCGGGCAGGGCGGACCGGACGGCCGCGGGACGCGGAGCTGCTGCTGGAATTCGCGAGCTGGCTGTAGGGCGCGGGGAGCGAAGCATCCGGAGGCCGCGCCCCGGGCCGCCCGTCCTGGACAGCGGCCTCGGCTGCCGGGCGGACGGGCCCGTCCGCCCCGGCCCCGTCGGTGCTGGTCCGCCCCGGGCCGCCCGGCCCGGACAGCGGTCGACAGGGCCGGGCCGACTGATGCCCGCCGGTCCGCCCGGCCCTGTCGGTGCTGTGTCGTGCGGCGCCGGTGTTACGCCGTGAGGCGGGCGACGGCCTCCTCGACCGTCAGTTCCTCGCGCTCACCGGTGCGGCGGTCCTTCAGCTCCACCACACCGTCGGCCGCGCGCCGGCCCGCCACCAGGATCTGCGGCACGCCGATCAGCTCGGAGTCGGTGAACTTGACGCCCGGGGAGACGCCGGGGCGGTCGTCGACCAGGACGCGGACACCGGCGGCGGCCAGCTTCTGGGAGATCTCCAGGGCCAGTTCGGTCTGGAGGGCCTTGCCGGCGGCGACCACGTGGACGTCGGCCGGGGCGACCTCGGCGGGCCAGCACAGGCCCTTGTCGTCGGCGCTCTGCTCGGCCAGGGCGGCCACCGCGCGGGAGACGCCGATGCCGTAGGAGCCCATGGTGACGCGGACCGGCTTGCCGTTCTGGCCGAGGACGTCGAGCTTGAGGGCGTCGGCGTACTTGCGGCCCAGCTGGAAGATGTGGCCGATCTCGATGGCACGGTCGAGGACGAGGCCGGTGCCGCACTTGGGGCAGGGGTCGCCCTCCTGCACGACCACGACGTCGACGTACTGGTCGACCTCGAAGTCGCGGCCCGCGACGACGTTCTTCGTGTGCGTGCCGGGCTTGTTGGCGCCGGTGATCCAGGCCGTGCCCGGGGCGACGCGCGGGTCGGCGAGGTAGGTGACCTTGTCCAGGCCCTGCGGTCCCACGTAGCCGCGGACCAGGTCGGGGCGGGCGGCGAAGTCCGTCTCGGTGACCAGCTCGACGGTGGCCGGGGCGAAGTGCGCCTCGACCTTGTCCATGTCGACCTCGCGGTCCCCGGGGACGCCGACGGCGACGATCTCGCCGTCGACCTTCACGAGGAGGTTCTTCAGCGTGGCCGAGGCCGGGACGCCGAGGTGGGCGGCGAGGGTCTCGATGGTCGGGGTGTCGGGGGTGGGGATGTCCTCGGCGGCGGGCACGTCCGAGCCGTCGACGGGCTTCAGCTCGTACGTGATCGCCTCGGTGTTGGCGGCGAAGTCGCAGTTCGGGCAGTCGGCGAAGGTGTCCTCGCCGGCCTCGGCCGGGGCGAGGAACTCCTCGGACTTGGAGCCGCCCATCGCGCCGGCGGTCGCGGCGCAGATGCGGTAGTCGAGGCCCAGGCGGGCGAAGATCCGCTGGTAGGCCTCGCGGTGCAGGGCGTACGACCGGGCGAGTCCCTCGTCGTCGGTGTCGAAGGAGTACGAGTCCTTCATCAGGAACTCGCGGCCGCGCAGGATGCCGGCGCGGGGGCGGGCCTCGTCGCGGTACTTGTTCTGGATCTGGTAGAGGATGACCGGCAGGTCCTTGTAGGACGACGCCTGGTCCTTCACCAGGAGGGTGAAGATCTCCTCGTGGGTGGGGCCGAGGAGGTAGTCGCCGCCCTTGCGGTCCTGGAGGCGGAACAGCTCGGGGCCGTACTCCTCCCAGCGGCCGGTGGCCTCGTAGGGCTCACGGGGCAGGATGGCGGGGAGCAGGACCTCCTGGGCGCCGACGGCGTCCATCTCCTCGCGGACGATCCGCTCGACGTTGGCGAGCACCTTCTTGCCGAGGGGCAGCCAGCTCCAGACGCCGGCGGCGGTGCGGCGGACGTAGCCGGCGCGGACGAGGAGCTTGTGGCTGAGGACCTCGGCGTCCGCCGGGTCGTCGCGCAACGTCTTCGCCAACAACTGGGACATGCGCTGGACCGGTGCGTTTGCCATGGTTCCTCTGCTCCTGCTGCGTGTGGGTGATGGCAGGAGGTTATCCGGGGGGTGCGCGGCGGTGGAAATCGGTTAACGGCGCAGGAGCGGGAGCGGGGCGCCCATCACGGCGTACGGCTTCGGGGCGCTGGGGAAGAGAACCTGGCGGGCGAGGTCCTGGTAGCCGAGGGAGCGGTAGAGGGCGCGGGCGGGGCTCTCGGTGTCGATCGCGGAGAGGATCGAGCGGGGCTGGTCGGCGCCGTCGGTGATGGTGGTGATCAGGGAGCGTCCGAGGCCGCGGTTCTGGTAGGCGGGGTGGACGTGCAGTTCGGTGATCACGAAGGAGTCGTCGAGCCAGTGGTCGTTGTGCCGGGCGCGGAGGTAGGGCTCCACGACGGTGGACCACCAGTGGGTGCGGTCGTTGGGCATGCCGTAGACGAAGCCGACCAGGCGTTCGGCGGTGCTGGCGCCGAGGGCCCTCGCTCCCGGGTAGGTCATGTGGCGCAGGACGATCTGGCGGCGGACTGCGACTTCGTCGGGGCCGAGACCGAAGGCCACCGCTTGGACGGCCAGGGCCTCGTCGACATGGGCGGAGAGGTCGAGTGGGCCGATCACGAGGTCCATGCGGGGAGCCTACAGGGGGATTTCGGTTGTCAGCCGGGTGCGGGTTGCGCGGGGTTGCTCGCGCAGTTCCGCGCGCCCCAGAGGGCGCTTCAGAACAGCACGCTCATGAACGCGCCGACCTCCTGGAAGCCGACCCTCGTGTACGTCCTCCTGGCCGCGGTGTTGAAGTCGTTGACGTACAGGCTCACGACCGGCGCGACGTCGGCCAGGGCGTACCGCAGGACGGCCGCCATGCCGGGGGCCGCCATGCCGGTGCCGCGGTACTCGGGGGCCACCCACACGCCCTGGATCTGGCAGGCGCGGTCGGTCGCGGCGCCGATCTCGGCCTTGAAGACGACCTTGCCGTCGGAGTCGAAGCGGGCGAAGGCGCGGCCGGAGCCGACGAGTTCGGCGACGCGGGCCTGGTAGAGCAGGCCTCCGTCGCCGGCCAGCGGGGAGACGCCGACCTCTTCGGTGAACATCGCCACGCACGCCGGCATGATCGTCTCCATCTCGTCCTTGCGGACGCGACGGACGTAGGGGTCCGGGGTGACACCGTCGGGGAGCCGGTCGGTGACCATGAGCGGCTGGTGGCGTCGGACGTCGCGGGCCGGGCCCCACTGGGGTTCCAGGAGCCGCCACAGGTCGGAGGTGGGACCGGAGGGGCCGACGATGGAGGAGCAGCGGCGGCCGGCCCGGCGGGCGCGGTCGGCGAAGGCGCGGACGGCGCGCGGCCCGGCGCAGATCGGGACCAGGTTGGCGCCGGCGTAGCAGAGAGAGGTGAGTATGCCGTCCTCGTACCAGCCCCACATCTCACCGCCGAGCCGCCACGGGTCGAGTCCGGCGACCTGCACGCGGGACGTCACGAAGGCGTTCGCGACGGGCTCGCGGTCGAGGACGGCGAGCGCGGCGTCCAGGTCGCTCGGTTCGAGGACCCGTGAGGTGGTCTGGGTCAACACGTGCGGGCCTCACGAACGGGGGTTGCTGGTCTCCGCACTATAGCTGCGCTGCTCGAGCGGGACGCCTCCGAGCCCGGGGCTTCCCGTTGCCGGGCGGGTGCGGGACGTCCGTGGCTTGTCGCGCGGTTCCCCGCGCCCCTCAACGGGGCGCGGGTCCCCTCGGCGTCACGTGATCAGCCCGCGACCGCGACCGACGGTTCGCCCGAGGTCACGCCGTCCTTCTCCATCTGCTCGGCCAGCTTCATGGCCTCCTCGATGAGGGTCTCCACGATCTTGGACTCGGGGACGGTCTTGATGACCTCGCCCTTGACGAAGATCTGGCCCTTGCCGTTGCCGGAGGCGACGCCGAGGTCGGCCTCGCGGGCCTCGCCGGGGCCGTTGACGACGCAGCCCATGACGGCGACGCGGAGGGGGACCTCCATGCCGGTGAGGCCGGCGGTGACCTCTTCGGCGAGCTTGTAGACGTCGACCTGGGCGCGACCGCAGGACGGGCAGGAGACGATCTCCAGGCCGCGCTGCTTGAGGTTCAGGGACTCCAGGATCTGGAGGCCGACCTTGACCTCCTCGGCGGGCGGCGCGCTCAGGGACACCCGGATCGTGTCGCCGATGCCCTGCGAGAGGAGCGCGCCGAAGGCGACGGCCGACTTGATGGTGCCCTGGAAGGCCGGGCCCGCCTCCGTGACGCCCAGGTGCAGGGGGTAGTCGCACTGGGCGGCAAGCTGCTTGTAGGCCTCGATCATGACGACCGGGTCGTTGTGCTTGACGGAGATCTTGATGTCGCGGAAGTCGTGCTCCTCGAAGAGGGACGCCTCCCACAGGGCCGATTCGACGAGGGCCTCGGGGGTGGCCTTGCCGTACTTCTGGAGCAGGCGGCGGTCGAGGGAGCCGGCGTTGACACCGATGCGGATCGGGGTGCCGTGGTCGCGGGCCGCCTTGGCGATCTCCTTGACCTTGTCGTCGAACTGCTTGATGTTCCCCGGGTTGACGCGGACCGCCGCGCAGCCCGCCTCGATGGCCGCGAACACGTACTTCGGCTGGAAGTGGATGTCTGCGATGACCGGGATCTGCGACTTGCGGGCGATGGTCGCCAGCGCGTCGGCGTCGTCCTGCGTCGGGCAGGCGACGCGGACGATCTGGCAGCCGGAGGCGGTGAGTTCGGCGATCTGCTGGAGGGTCGCGCCGATGTCCGACGTGCGCGTCGTGGTCATCGACTGCACCGACACGGGGGCGTCCCCGCCGACGGCCACGGTCCCGACCTGGATCTGGCGGCTCTTCCGGCGCTCGGCGAGCTTGGTCGGAACGGACGGCATGCCGAGAGAAATCGCAGTCATCTGCTGTGCAACCCCAAGTCGTGGATCAAGGTCCGGTCCCGTGAGCAGCGGGCTCCGAGCTTCGAGATTACGGCACGTGCCTCGGCGCGGGCACATCCCACCCGCCGTGCCACTCGATGGGAGGCGGCCCGGCGAAAAGCGTGCCGGGCCGCCGTGAACGCCGTATGACTAGGAGATTTTCACCGGGTTCACCACGTCGGCGATCAGGACCAGGATCGTGAAGCAGATGAAGATCCCGGCGACGACGTAGGCGACCGGCATGAGCTTCGCCACGTCGAAGGGGCCCGGGTCGGGCCGGCGCAGCACCTTGGCCGTGTTGCGGCGCAGCGACTCCCACAGGGCGCCCGCGATGTGGCCGCCGTCGAGCGGCAGCAGCGGGAGCATGTTGAACAGGAACAGGGAGAGGTTGAAGCCGGCGACCAGCATGAGGGCCATGGCCAGCTGCTGGGTGGGCGGGATGTCGAGGGTGAAGATCTCACCGCCGACCCGGGCCGCTCCGACCACGCCCATCGGGGAGTCGGCCTCGCGCTCGGCGCCGTCGAAGGCCGCGTTCCACAGGGCCGGGATCTTGCCCGGGAGGGCGGCGAGGGAGTCGACGGCCTCTCCGATGCGGTCGCCCATCCAGGTCACGGAGTCGCCGAAGTCCTGCTTGACCACGCCGGTGGCGGCGCTGAAGCCGAGGAATCCGGCCTGGACGTACTGTCCCTCGACGATCTGGCCGCCGGAGTCCTTCTTGGCAACCTGGTTGGTGGCGATCTTCGCGTGCAGCGTGACGTCCTTGCCGTCCCGCTCGACGACGATCGGCACCTCCTTGCCGGGGGTGGCGCGGATCAGGTCGGACAGCTTGTTCCAGTCGTCGGTCTTCCTCCCGTCGAAGGAGACGATCTTGTCGCCCGCCTTGAGGCCGGCCGCGGCGGCGGGGGCGGCCGGGTCGCCCTTCTGGCACTTGTCGCGGTTCTCGCTCTGCGCGATGACGCACTGGGAGACCGAGCTGACCGTGGTGGTCTGCTGGGTGATGCCGAAGCCCATCAGGACGGTGAGGAACAGCGCCACCGCCAGGATCAGGTTCATGAAGGGGCCCGCGAACATCACGATCACGCGCTTCCAGGGGGCGCGCGTGTAGAACATGCGCTTCTCGTCGCCCGGCTTCAGCTCTTCGTAGGCGGCGGTGCGGGCGTCCTCGATCATGCCGCGCCACGGCGAGGTGGAGCGGGCCTCCATCCGGCCGTCGGGGCCGGGCGGGAACATGCCGATCATGCGGATGTAGCCGCCGAACGGGATGGCCTTGACGCCGTACTCCGTCTCGCCCTTGCGGCGCGAGAAGATCGTGGGGCCGAAGCCGACCATGTACTGCGGCACGCGGATGCCGAAGAGCTTGGCGGTGGACAGGTGCCCCAGCTCGTGCCACGCGATCGAGACGAGCAGGCCGACCGCGAAGAGGACTATGCCGAGGATGAACATCAGGGTCGTCATGCACGGGCCTCCGCCGTCTGTGCCGCCAGTTCCCGGGCCCGGGTCCGCGCCCAGGTCTCCGCTTCGAGGACGTCCGACACGGTGAGCGAGGTTCCCGTGGGCGGGGTGCCGTGCTCGTCGACGACCCGGGTGACGGTGTCGATGATCCCGTTGAAGGGCAGCACGCCCCGGCGGAACGCCTCCACGCACTCCTCGTTGGCCGCGTTGAACACCGCCGGGGCGGTGCCCGCGAGCTCGCCCACGTGCCGGGCGAGGTTCACCGCGGGGAAGGCCTCGTCGTCCAGCGGGAAGAACTCCCAGGTCGAGGCCTTGCTCCAGTCGAAGGTGGGGGCGGCGTCGGGCACGCGCTCGGGCCAGCCGAGGCCGATGGCGATGGGCCCGCGCATGTCGGGCGGGGTCGCCTGGGCCAGTGTCGATCCATCCGTGAACTCAACCATCGAGTGGACATACGACTGGGGATGCACGACCACCTCAATGCGGTCGAAGGGAATGTCGTAGAGGAGGTGCGCCTCGATGACCTCCAGGCCCTTGTTGACGAGGGTCGCGGAGTTGATCGTGATGACCGGGCCCATGGCCCAGGTGGGGTGGGCGAGGGCGTCCTCGACGGTGACGTGCGCGAGCTCGGCCTTCGTACGGCCGCGGAAGGGCCCGCCGGAGGCGGTGACGACCAGTTTGCGGACATCGGCGCGGGTGCCGGCGGCCAGGGCCTGGAAGAGGGCGGCGTGCTCGGAGTCGACCGGGATGATCTGCCCGGGCTTGGCGAGGGCCTTGACCAGCGGGCCGCCGACGATGAGCGACTCCTTGTTGGCGAGCGCGAGGGTGCGGCCCGCCTCCAGGGCGGCGAGGGTCGGGGCGAGTCCGATGGAGCCGGTGATGCCGTTCAGGACGGTGTGGCAGTCGGACGCCGCGAGCCGGGTGGCCGCGTCCGGGCCGGTGAGGATCTCGGGGAGCGGTTCGCCCGTGCCGTACTGCGCGGTGAGCGCGTCGCGCAGGGCCGGTACGACGTCCTCGCGGGCGACCGCGACGGTCCGCACCCGCAGCCGGTGGGCCTGCTCGGCGAGGAGGGCGACCCGGCCGCCGTTGGCCGACAGCCCGGTGACCCGGAACCGGTCGGGGTTGCGCAGCACGAGGTCGATGGCCTGGGTGCCGATGGACCCGGTGGAGCCGAGGATCACCACGTCCTTGGGGCCGTCGCCCGCCACGGGGTCGTAGACGAGGTGCGGGTCGGCGAGGGGGGCTGGACTGTCGCTCATTGCTCCATTGTTGCCGTAAGGCCGGGGTGTGAGGACAGCGCATCCCCTTCCTGGGGGCGCGCGCCTTGACTGTGCGCGCCCCCAGGAGGGTCTCGGCTACCTGATCGGCCGGTGGACGTTCTCCTTCTGGGACGGTCCCGGTGTCGCGTCCGCGATCCAGGGGCCCTCGCCGGAGGGGTCGACGATGCCCTGCTCCAGCCACTCGTACGTGCCGGACAGGACGCCCTTGACGACCTTGCGGTCGAGGTCGTCGGTGTTGGTCCACAGGCGGGTGAAGAGCTCCTCGATCCGGATGCGGGCCTGGCGGCAGAAGACGTCGGCGAGCTGGTAGGCCTCGCGGCCGTGGTCGCCCTGGCTGCGCAGCAGCTCGGCCCGCACGCAGGAGGCGCTCATGGCGAACAGCTCCGCGCCGATGTCGACGATCCGGCCGAGGAAGCCCTGCTTGGACTCCATCCGGCCCTGCCAGCGGGACATGGCGTAGAAGGTGGAGCGGGCGAGCTTGCGGGCGGTGCGCTCGACGTAGCGCAGGTGGCCGGAGAGGTCCACCTCGTGCTTGAACTCGCCGTAGGAGGCCGGGAGCTGGCCGGGGCCGGCGACCAGCTTGGGCAGCCATTTGGCGTAGAAGACGCCCGCGTTGGCGCCCGCCCTGGCCTTGTCGCCCAGGGACTTCTCGGGGTCGATGAGGTCACCGGCGACCGAGAGGTGGGCGTCGACGGCCTCACGCGCGATCAGCAGGTGCATGATCTCGGTGGAGCCCTCGAAGATGCGGTTGATGCGCAGGTCGCGCAGCAACTGCTCGGCCGGGACGCCGCGCTCGCCGCGGGCCCGGAGCGAATCGGCCGTCTCGAAGCCTCGGCCACCGCGGATCTGGACGAGTTCGTCGGCCATCGTCCAGGCCATCTCGGAGGCGTACAGCTTGGCCAGGGCGCCTTCGATGCGGATGTCGTTGCGGTCCTCGTCGGCCATCTGCGAGGCCAGGTCCGTCACGGCCTCCAGGGCGAAGGTGGTGGCCGCGATGAAGGAGATCTTGGAGCCGACCGCCTCGTGGTGCGCGACGGGCTTGCCCCACTGCTCGCGGGCGGCCGACCACTCCCGGGCGATCTTCAGGCACCACTTGCCGGCCGCGACGCAGGAGGCGGGCAGGGACAGCCGCCCGGTGTTGAGGGTGGTCAGGGCGATCTTCAGGCCCTGGCCCTCGGCGCCGACGCGGTTGGCCGCGGGGACGCGGACCTGGTGGAAGCGGGTGACGCCGTTCTCGATGCCGCGCAGGCCCATGAAGGCGTTGCGGTTCTCGACGGTGACACCCGGCGAGTTCGTCTCCACGACGAAGGCGGTGATGCCGCCGCGGTGGCCCTCGGACTTCGGCACCCGGGCCATGACGACCAGCAGGTCGGCGACGACGCCGTTGGTGGTCCACAGCTTCACGCCGTCGAGGACGTAGTCGTCGCCGTCCGGGATCGCCGTGGTGGCCAGGCGGGCCGGGTCGGAGCCGACGTCGGGCTCGGTGAGCAGGAAGGCGCTGATGTCCGTGCGGGCGCAGCGCGGCAGGAAACGCTCCCGCTGCTCCTGGGTGCCGAACAGTTTGAGGGGCTGGGGGACGCCGATCGACTGGTGCGCGGAGAGCAGGACGCCGATCGCGGGGCTCGCGGAGCCGACCAGGGCGAGTGCCTTGTTGTAGTACACCTGCCCGAGCCCGAGACCGCCGTACTTGGTGTCGATCTTCATGCCGAAGGCGCCGAGCTCCTTCAGACCGTCGATCACCTCGTCGGGGATCCGGGCCTCGCGCTCGATGAGGGCCCCGTCGACCTTCGTCTCGACGAAGTCGCGGAGCTTGGCGAGGAACTCCTCGCCGCGCTGGACCGCCTCGTCGGCGGGGAGGGGGTGGGGGTGGATGAGGTCGAGCCGGAAGCGGCCGAGGAACAGCTCCTTGGCGAAGCTGGGCTTGCGCCAGTGCTGTTCCCGGGCGGCCTCCGCCACCTCACGGGCCTCCCGCTCGGTGACGGCGGGACGGGAAGAAGGGGTGGTGGAAGCGGACATGAGGGGCACCTCGCCGCAACTAGGAAGATGGAGGACCGTTTCGTTACCGACCAGTGCTACTGGATCGTTGGTACCCGAATCCGGACGCTCCCACCAGTCCTCGCGCGTCCGTTCAGCCGAAGGGGGCCGCGCGTCCCCGGCCCTTGTCGCGCGCCGGACGACGGTGTTGCATCGAGGTGCCCGCACGGTGGCGGTTCCGGCTCTGAGAGCGCTCCGGGAAATCCGCATCGAAGCGCTTCGACAGGCTATGGACACCCACTCCCGCTGAAGCTACTGTCGAACCACCCTCACCCACCGTATCGGTTACGCGCACTGTCGAAGCGCTTCACAAGAACTTGGAGAGCTGGATGGTCACCCTTGCCGAGGTCGCCCAGCACGCCGGAGTCTCGGCGAGCACGGTGAGCTATGTCCTCAGCGGCAAGCGGTCCATCTCCGCGAACACCCGGCAGCGGGTCCAGCGGAGCATCCGCGAGCTCGGCTACCACCCGAACGCCGGGGCCCGCGCCCTGGCCAGCAGCAAGTCGAACATCATCGCGCTGATGGTCCCGCTGCGCACGGACATGTACGTGCCGGTGATGATGGAGATCGCCATCGCCGTGGCGACCTCGGCCCGTGCCCACGGGTACGACGTGTTGCTGCTCACCGGCGAGGAGGGCCCCGACGCGGTGCGCCGCGTGGCGGGCAGCGGGCTCGCCGACGGAATGATCCTCATGGACGTCGAGCTGGACGACGAGCGGCTGCCGTTGCTGCGTGCGACGGACCAGCCGTCCGTGCTGATCGGCCTGCCCGCCGACACCGCGGGGCTGACCTGCGTCGACCTGGACTTCCGGGCGACGGGCGCGCTGTGCGTGGAGCACCTGGCCGAGCAGGGGCACCGGGACATCGCGGTCATCGGGGAGGCCCCGGCCGTCTACGAGCGGCACACGGGCTTCGCCGAGCGCACCCTCGACGGCCTCAGGTCCCGCTCCCGGGAGCTCGGCGTGCGGCTGCTGCACCGGCCGTGCGAGGGCGGATACGACGCGATGGCGGTCACCCTCGCCCGCATCCTCGACGAACGCCCCGACACCTCGGGGCTCATCGTGCAGAACGAGTCGGCGGTCGAGCCCCTGCTCGCCCTGCTGCGGCAGCAGGGCCGGGCCGTGCCGGAGGACATGTCGGTCGTCGCGATCTGCCCCGACCAGGTCGCGACGCAGGCCTCGGTGCGGCTCACGTCGGTGGCGATCCCCGCGCAGGAGATGGGCCGGCACGCCGTGGACCACCTGGTCGCCAAACTCGACGGGCGCGGCAGCGACGAGGTCGTGCTGATCGCGCCCGAGCTGACCGTCCGGGCCAGCTCGGGACCGGCGCCCGGCCGGCCGTAACCCCGCACCTCTCCCGGACACCGCCCTCCCGCCAGGGCACCCCCATGTCTGCACTCCTCCAGGAGCACAGGAGCACGCCACGTGAATCAGCCTGCCCAGAACCAGACCCAGGTGAGTCTCGCGCAGTCCTCCCCCACCGTCGGCACGTTCCGCGAGCGGGACGGTGCGCTGGAGTGGAGCGGGCGCCAGGAGACCGTCCGGATCGAGCCGTGGGGTCCGGACGCGGTCCGGGTGCGGGCCCGGCTCGGCGGTCCCGTCCTCGAAGGGCTGCCGGGCGCCCTCCTCGACGAGGCACCCCCGGCCCCGGCCACGGTGAAGATCGAGGACGGCCGGGGACTGCTGGCCGTCGGCGCGCTCACGGTCGAGGTGAACGCCGAGGGCCTGATCCGCTTCCTGCGCACGGAGGACTCCGCCGAGATCCTCGCCGAGGACCGCGCCCACTTCTGGTGGCCCGGCTCCCGTCTCTACACGGCCGTCGGCACCGGCCACCACCGTCTGGAGCAGCGCTTCGCCGCCTACGACGACGAGAAGCTGTACGGCCTCGGCCAGCACCAGCACGGGCGCCTCGACCAGAAGGGCCTGGTGCTGGACCTGGTGCAGCGCAACGCCGAGGTCGCCATCCCGGTGCTGACCTCCAGCCGGGGCTACACCCTGCTGTGGAACAACCCGGCGATCGGCCGCGTGGAACTGGCGCACAACGGCACCCGGTGGGTCGCCGACTCGGCCCGGCAGATCGACTACTGGATCACGGCGGGCGACCCGGCCGGTGCCCAGCGCCGCTACAGCGCGGTGACCGGCCGCAGCCCGATGCTGCCCGAGTGGGCGGCGGGCTTCTGGCAGTGCAAGCTGCGCTACCGCACCCAGGACGAACTGATGGCGGTGGCCCGGGAGTACAAGCGGCGGGGGCTGCCCCTCTCGGCGATCGTCTGCGACTTCTTCCACTGGACGCACCTCGGCGACTGGAAGTTCGACCCGAAGGAATGGCCGGACCCGGCGGCGATGGTGCGCGAGCTGGAGGAGCTCGGCGTCAAGCTGGTGGTGAGCGTCTGGCCGTCCGTGTCACCGCTCAGCGAGAACCACCCGGTCCTGGAGCAGCGCGGCTGGTTCATCGGCACCCAGTACGGGCCGATGGCGCACGCCGACTGGCCCGACAAGGAGGTCGCCTCCACGGTCCAGGTGGCCTTCTACGACGCGACCAACCCGCAGGCCCGGGAGTTCGTGTGGTCGAAGGTGAAGGAGAACTACCTCGACCCGTACGGCATCACGGCGTTCTGGCTGGACGCCTGCGAGCCGGAGCTGAAGCCGGGCTTCCAGGAGAACCTGCGCTACTGGGCAGGCCCGGGCCTGGAGGTCGGCAACGCCTACCCGGCGGAGAACGCCCGCACGTTCCACGAGGGCCTGCTCGCGGCCGGCGAGGAGGAGATCGTCACCCTCAACCGCTCGGCGTGGGCGGGCAGTCAGCGGTACGGCGCCGCCCTGTGGTCGGGTGACATCGGCACCGACTTCCCCACACTGCGGCGGCAGATCGCGGCCGGGCTGAACACGGCCCTGTCGGGCATCCCGTGGTGGAACACCGACATCGGCGGCTTCCACGGCGGCGACCCGGACGACCCGGCGTACCGGGAGGTGATGGTCCGCTGGTTCCAGTTCGGCGCACTGTCCCCGCTGATGCGGCTGCACGGCTTCCGTGACCCGGGCATGCCGCTGGGCCCGGAGATGACCGGCGGTCCCAACGAGGTGTGGTCCTACGGCGAGGAGGCCGGGGCCGTGCTGGAGAAGTACCTGCGGCTGCGCGAGCGGCTGAAGCCGTACGTACTGGACGTCATGCGGGCCGCCCACGAGGAGGGGCTGCCGGTGATGCGGCCGCTGTTCCTGGAGTTCCCCGGTGACCGGGCGGCCTGGACGGTCGACGACTCCTACCTCTTCGGACCGGACCTGCTGGTCGCGCCGGTGCTGGCGGCCGGTGCCACGGCCCGCACGGCGTACCTGCCGGCGGGGGCGTCGTGGACGGACGCCTGGACGGGCCGGACGTACCAGGGCGGCCGGTCCGTGACGGTCGACGCCCCGCTGGACCGGATCCCGCTGTTCCTGCGGGACGGGGCGCGGCTGCCGGTGGCGGAGTAGCCGTGGCGACGGGGACGGCCGGATCGACGCGGGTCTTCCGGCCGTCCCCTTGCGCCCGCCGGGCGCGCTCGGTCAGCTGCTGCCGACCGTCAGGCTGTGGGTGGTGAAGTCGAGCCCGCCGGACGACGAGGTGATCTCGTAGCCGAACTGCACGTCACCGATGGTCTCGTTGCCCATCCACTTCTTGGTGTCCTTGATCCACTTCAGGATCGGCAGGATGTTCACCGTGCCGGAGCCGGAGTTGGAGGTGCGGAGGAACGAGAACACCTCGTTGGCGCCGTTGGTGCCCTTGAAGACGTTCCAGGAGTGGCCGCCGAGGCTGACGGTGCCCTGCGAGGAACCGATCGGGCCGACGGGGCCGGTCTTGTTGACCCAGAGCATGATCTCGTAGTCGTGGTCGGTGTCCCAGATGTCGTAGGACGTGTTGTACGCGCCGGACGACGGGACACTCACGCTGTAGCTGCTGGTCAGCGAGGTCAGTGAGGTGATCGGCTTGTTGATCGCCTTCGTCTGGTTCGGGTAGGACTTGATGCCGCCGGTGTTGGGGTGGTTGGCCCAGACGCCCCAGTTGGTACCGGAGTTGGCCCAGATGCACTGGCTGCCGGCGCCGCCGCCCCAGATGTTGCTGTAGAGCGTGTAGCCGTTCAGGCTGGTCCGGCCCCACTGGTCGCAGGAGTTCCAGACGGCGGCCGAGGCGGGGGCGGAGGCGAGGCCGACGGTGGCGCCGAGGGCCAGGGCGGGGGCCAGCAGGGCTTTGGTGACCCTGTTCAGCGTGCTTGATGCCATGGTGTCCCTTCCATGGGTGGGGGTGGGGGGAACTACCACGTCCTCAAGGTGAGGACGTGGTCTTCTCCGGCGACCAGGTGGAGGGATTCCGTGCCGGAGGAAGTCCGCAGTTCGACGCGGTGGGTGCGGCCGGGTCTGATGACGGCTTCGGCGCGCTCCCGCGTCCAGGTGAGGTCGAGTTCGGCCCCGAAGCGGGTGCGCACGCCGCGCAGGGCGCCCTCGGGGTGGGCGGCCGGCAGCGCGGGCAGCAGGACCAGCCGGTCGGGGGTCGACTGGACGAGCATCTCGATGAGCACGGCGGGCAGGGTGTGCGCGGCGTCGGCGTTGTAGACGTCGCGGCCGGGGTAGTGCGCGCTCATCAGGGACGTGTGGAAGAAGTCGCCCTCCAGGACCTGGCCGAGGGCGTGGGCGACGCGGTCCGCGTCGCGGAGCCGGGCCGCGACGAGGGCGTGGTGCAGATGGCCGTGCGCGGAGTCGTTCTCGGCGCCCCGCAGGGCGAGGGCCCGGTGGGCGGCTGCCGCGAGTTCGGGGGTGTCGTAGGGGGTGATCTCGTCGAGCGGCCAGACGCCGTAGAGGTGGCTGAGGTGGCGGTGGTCGTAGGAGTCCTCCAGGCCCGGCCAGGCCCACTCGGCCAGGGCCCCGTCCTCGTTGATCCGGTGCGGCGGGAGCCGGTCGGCGAGGGCGTTCCAGCGGTCGGCGTCCGGGGTGCCGGGGTGGTGGGCGGCGGCCGTCCGCAGGGCGTGGCGGGCCGCGGAGAGGTCCATGGCGGCGTTGATCGTGCCCCAGCTCGCGTTCGCGGGCCGGTTCTCGGGCGAGTAGGAGGGCACCACGACGAGGTGGCCGTGCTCGTCGGTTCTGGTGAGGAAGTCCTCGTAGAACAGGGCGACTTCGGCGAGGGCGGCGGCGGTGCGGGGGTCGCGGGTGCCGTGGGTCTCGTCGTGGTCGACGAGCGGCTTGAGCAGCCAGTCGGCGCCGGCGGTCCACAGGTGCAGCGGGTACGCGCGGTCGAAGTGGTAGGAGTGGCCGGACTCGCCGTCGGTGTGCGCGGGGGCGACGACGCCCCGGGTGCCGAACACCGCGCGGGCGTTGTCGCGCCAGTCGGGCAGCAGCCGCTGGATCAGGTGCGCGTGGGCCTCGGTGACCTCGGGGAGGGCGGCGGCGGGGGCCGAGGAGATCTGGAGATTGAGGTTGGCGTCGTTGGTGAACGCGCCGGACCAGGCGGTGTCCCAGTCGCCGGTCCACAGTCCGGTCAGGCGGGGCGGGAAGAGGCCGCTCGCGGAGAGCAGGTGGTAGCGCCCGGCGGCGAAGAGGCGCTCCGGCAGGGCGGCGCTGCGCGGCTGCCGGAGGAGGTCCGAGCCGGGCAGGGCCCGGTCGGCGGGGTCGGCGGCGAGGTCGAGGGTGACGCGCTCGTAGGCGGTGCGGTGCAGGGCGGCGTGGCGGTCCAGGAGCTCGTCGTGGGCGGTCGGCAGGGCGCGCAGGGCACGGCCCTCGGCGACGACGTCGAGTTCGCCGGTGTGGCGGTGCACCCGGGTGAGGAGCAGCACGGACCGGGCGCCCTCGATGTGCACGCCCGGCGGCAGGAGGGTGGTCGTGCCCTCCGTGACCAGGATCTGGGTGACGCCCGTGCAGGCAAGGTCGCTGCCGGGGTAGCGGACCCGCAGGCTGAGCAGGGCGCCCTCGGGGGTGAGGACCGCTCCGTGGCCGACGCCCAGGCCGGTGGGGGCGCCGGGCAGCCGGGGGTCCAGGTCGATGTCGAGGGTGAGGCCGGGTCCCTCGACGTGCTGGACGACGACGTCGTCGGCGCGGGAGACGAAGACGCGTGAGGTCCGGCCGGCCCAGGCCGTGCTCACCACTCCGGTGGTGAAGTCGACGTCCCGGCGGTAGTCGGTGCCGTCGTCGAGGGGACCGGCCAGCCGGATCCGGAAGGCGGGGTGGAAGGGCTGCACCCACTGCAGGGGTCGGCCGTCGGTGAAGTCCTCGGCCGCGGTCGTGTCGCCCGCCAGGAGGCGGTCCTGGAGGGCTGCCAGTCCTTCGGCGAGCCGCGGGGGGCGGGGGTCACGGCCGCCCGGCCGCAGGAGGGTGTGGTGCGTGACGACGACCCGCTCGGCGTGCGGAGCGCCGAACACCAGGGCGCCGTGGCGGCCGTTGCCGCTGAGGAAGCCGTCCTCCCAGCGGGTGGCCGGACGCGGCTCCCAGGTGCCGTGGACGGGGGCGGAGGCGGTCACGGGCGCAGCACCGCCGCTCCGTAGCGGCCGAGGGTGATCCCGTCGGTGACGTCCGTACCGGTCAGCAGGTCGCGGTGGGTGCCGGGCACGTCGACGGTCACCGGCTCGCGGCCGTGGTTGAGCACGAACATGAGCTCTCCCCGGCGTACGGCCTCCACCTGCTCGGGCAGGCCGTCGAGCACCGGCCGGACGCCCGCGCCGGCGGCGATCGAGGCCAGCAGGTCGCGCAGCGCCGCGGGTTCGGGGAGCGTGGAGACGTACCAGGCGCGGTCCTTGCGCAGCACCGCGGGCATGCCGTCCAGTTCGCCGCCCTTGTAGCAGGTCGTGTGGTCGGGGTCGGCGGGCTCGATCTCCTCGGACCACAGCGTGCCCGAGAAGCCTTCGCAGGTCACGGTCTCCCCCGCCTCCAGCGGCCACCACTCGTGCAGGGTGCGGATGCCGAACAGTTCGCGCAGCCGGGCGTCCATGCCGCCGGGGCGCACCCGGTCGTCCTCGTCGGCGACCCCGGTGAGGAATCCGCAGACGAGGGTGCCGCCCTGCCGTGCGTAGGCGAGGAGGTTGCCGATCGCGGTGTCCGTGAGGGCGTACAGCTGCGGTACGACGACCAGCGAGTAGGGCGTCAGGTCGTGCTCGGGGTGGGCGAAGTCGGTGGTGAGGTGGGCCTGCCACAGGGCCCGGTGCCAGGCGCGCAGTACGTCCGGGTACTGCACCAGGGTGGACGGGCGGCCGTCCTGGGCGCCGGCCCACCAGGAGTGCCAGTCGTGCAGGACGGCCACGTTCGCGGTGAGGCGCTGTCCGGTCACCTCGGGCGCGATCCGCCGCAGGTCGGCGCCGAGCCGCTTGACCTCCTGGTACGTGCGGCCCTCCTCCCCCGCGTGGCTGACCATGCCGGAGTGGAACTGCTCCGCGCCCTGCCGGGACTGCCGCCACTGGAAGTAGCAGACGGCGTCGGCGCCCCGGGCCACGGCCTGGAGGGACCACAGCCGGTTGAGGCCGCGCGGCTTGGGGTGGTTCACCCCGCGCCAGTTGACCGGCCCGGCCGCCTGCTCCATCAGCATCCAGGGCCCGCGGGCCTGTGAGCGGGTCATGTCCTGGACCAGGGCGCCGTGCTGGGCGCCGAGCGGGTCGCGCGGGTCGGGGTAGAGGTCGACGGAGACGACGTCCTCCTCCTCGGCCCAGCGCCAGGCGTCCTGCCCGCACCACAGCGGCATGAAGTTGCTGGTGACCGGCAGGTGCGGGGTGTGCCGCCGGACGATGTCCCGCTCGGCGGTGTAACACTCCAGGAGCATGTCGGAGGTGAACCGGCGGAAGTCCAGGACCTGGCCGGGGTTGCGCAGGTAGTGGGGCAGGCGGGGCGGGAGGACGCCGTCCCAGGTGTCGTAGCCCTGGCTCCAGAAGGCGGTGCCCCAGGCGGTGTTGAGGGCGTCGAGGGTGCGGTACTTCTCGCGCAGCCAGCGGCGGAAGGCGGCCGCGGCCTGGTCGCCGTAGTCGTAGGTGCAGTACTCGTTGTTGATGTGCCACATGGTGAGGGCCGGGTGGCCGGCGTAGCGGGCGGCCAGGTCCTCGGTGATGGCGGCGGCGTAGCGCCGGTAGGTGGCGCTGGCGTGCGAGAAGTGCTGCCGTCCGCCCCACCACTCGGTGCGGCCGTCCTCGGTGACGGGCAGGGTGTCGGGGTGCAGCCGGCCCATCCAGGGGGGCGGCGAGGAGGTGGGGGTGGCGAGGACGACGCCGATGCCGTGGTCGTGCATCAGGTCCATCAGCGTGTCCAGCCGGCCGAACTCCCGTGCCCCGGGTTCCGGTTCGAGTGCCGACCAGGAGAAGACGCCGAGGGTGACGGAGTTGACTCCGGCGTCCTTCATCAGCCGGACATCCTCGTGCCAGGTCTCCTCCGGCCACTGCTCGGGGTTGTAGTCGCCGCCGTAGAGCAGCCGTCCCCGGGTCGCGTCGCTCAGTCCGGGCATCAGACGGGCTCCCCGTACTGCACTCCGCGTCCGTTGGTGGCGAGGTAGACCCGGCCGTACACGCGCGGGTCACCGGTGATCGCCGCGCCGGTCCAGCCCCACTGGTGCCGGTCGTCGTTGATCCGCGTCCAGGTCTTCGCCTCGTCGTCGGAGCGGTACACGGCGGTGCCGGTGCCGACGGTGCCGACGGTGCCGACGGTGCCGACCATGAAGAGGGCCGGGTGGGAGGCGCCCGCGGCGGCCTTGCCGAAGCCGAGGGTGTAAGCGGCCCGGCAGCTGCTGACCTCGGTGAAGCGGGCGCCGCCGTCGGTCGAGCGGTACAGCCCGTTCCCCTTGAGGCTCAGCCACAGGTGACCGGAGCGGCCGGGCGTGAGTGCCAGCTGGAACTCGGTGTCGCCCGCGTTCAGGCCGGTGGCCCGTGCGGTGAAGGTCCGGCCGCCGTCGGTGCTGGCGAAGAGCGTGCCGGTGGTGGTGTCGAAGGCGTAGAAGCGGGCCGGGTCGACGGGGTCGGCGACCGGTGCGGCCCCCCTCGGGAAGGAGGCGACCTCGGACCAGCCGGCGCCGTTGTCGGCCGAGCGGTAGCCCGGGTTGCCCGAGCCGAAGGACCACAGCAGCACACTGCCGTCGGCGTTGGTGGCGATCGGCCCGGGCGCCGACCGGGCCACGTCCGGCTGGGCCGCGAAGGGCGCCCAGGTCCTGCCGCCGTCGTTCGAGAAGGCACCGTTGCCGTGATCTCCCCAGCCGGCCCGGACGACGTAGGACGGCTCGGCCGCGGCCAGTGACAGGCCCGTCGCCGTGCCGAACACCGGGTTCGACGCCATGCCGCGCGAGGGGGACGCCGTGAGCCGCTCGTGGTACATCACACCGATGTCCCCCGACCCGCTGATCAGGTGTGCCTCCCCGGCCGGGGGCGAGATCAGCTGGCGTACGGACGCCTCCTCCAGCCCGCGGATCCGCGGGGCCCAGTGCCTGAGGTCACGCGTGCCGTACAGGGTCGCGCCGGTGCCGTAGAGGACGTGCCGGGAGTCGAACGGGTCGAGGGCGACGGCCTGGATCCACCAGCCGAACTTCGGCCGGTCGGCGCCCCACGTGAGATAGGGGGTCTCTGAGACGTCGAGGACGGCCCTGTCCTTCAGGGACGTCCAGGTGCGGCCGCCGTCGGTGGTGCGGTACAGGGTGTCGACCAGCGACCAGCGGTTGTTGGTGGAGACGACGACGGTGCCGGGGCGGCGCGCGTCGACGGCGACGCCGCCGTAGCCGAAGGAGTCGGTCCCGCCGTCGTTCGTCGTCCCGCCGGGCCGCACCGGCGTGACCTCGGTCCACTTGCCGTTCGTGGTCCGCAGCTTGTGCACGCTGCCGTCGGACTGGCCGTTGGGTCCCGGGGCGTCGGCGTAGGTCACGTACAGCTCGCGGGTGTGCCGGTCGTACGCGGCCCGGACCGGCACCTTGGCGGCGGTGCCGCCGGGCTGCCCGGGGACGGCCTCCCAGGTGGTGCCGGCGGTGGTTCGGTACAGGTGCGCGGACGTGCCGCCGGAGTCGCCCCAGCCGGCGTAGACGGCACGGCCCGCCGCGACCAGGAAGGTGATGCCCTGGCCCGTGGGGCGGGGCACGGCCGGGAAGGGCACGGGCTGCCAACGGGCGCCCCGGTCGGTCGACTTGAGCAGTCCGTCGTGCCGGGTGCCCAGCCACAGGGTGTCACTGTCGCGCGGGTCGACGAGCAGCCGCTCCCCGCACCCCCGCCCGTCCTCGTTGGCCCCGAGCTTCACGTCGAGGTCGGTGCGCTGCCAGGTGGCTCCCCGGTCCTGGGAGCGCAGCACGGCCCCGGTGCCGGCCCAGGACTGCGTGTACGTCCCGAGGGCGAGGTACAGCCGGTCGGGATGCGCCGGGTCGACGGCCATGGCCTCCACGCCGAGCAGGTTCCAGTCGTCCCAGCCGATGTGGTCGGTCAGCGGGACCCACCGGTCGGCGCGGTCGTCCCAGCGGTAGGCGCCGCCGATGTCCGTGCGGGCGTAGGCGAGGCCGCGGACGGAGGGGTGGAACAGCACCCCGGTGATGAATCCGGTGCCGCCCTGCACGGCATTGCGCCAGCGGTAGCCGCTGCGCGCGGGAGTGACGGCGGCATGGGCCTGCCCCTCGGCCGATGGCAGGGAGACGGCCGCGGCGGCGGCAGCGGTCCCGGCGAGAACGGCACGTCTGGAGATGCTGGACGCATGCATGACACACACCTCGTCGTTCGGTGAGGGAGGGGGGAAGGAAAGCGCCCTGCAAGGGCGCGGGGAACTGGGCGACCTGCCATGCGCTGCCCGCGGCCGCCGGACGACAGGAGCACCCCACCGGGTGGGCGTCGGTCAGCCCTTGACGGCCCCGGTGAGCATGCCCTTCTTGAAGTGCTTCTGGACGAAGGGGGAGAGCACGGCGACGGGCAGCAGGGCCATCACCATCACGGCCATCTGGACGGCCAGTCCCGACAGCTGCCCGGTCTTGATGGCCTGTCCCAGCCCCACCGGCGCCTCCTGCTTCTGCACCAGCTGGATCATGACGTTCTGCAACGGCATCATGTCCTGATCGTTCAGGTACAGCGACGCGTTGAACCAGGCGCTCCAGTACCCGACGGCGTAGAAGAGCGTGATGACCGCGATCACCGCCCGGGACAGCGGCACGACGATCTGCCACAGGATCCTGAAGTCACCGGCGCCGTCGATGCGCGCACTGTCGACGAGTTCCTGCGAGATCCCCATGAAGAACCCGCGCAGCACGAGGATGTTGAACACGCTCACCGCACTGGGCAGGATCAGCGCCAGATAGGTGTCGGTCAGCCCGAGGGTCTGCACCAGCAGATACGTCGGGATGAGCCCGGCGCTGAAGAACATCGTCGCCAGCAGCGTCATCAGGATCCAGCGGTGCCCCAGGGACCCCGTCCGGGACAGTCCGTACGCGCACAGGACGGACACGGTCATCGAGAACAGCGTGCCGAAAAGGGTGACGAGGAGGCTGATGATCGTGGCCCGGGTGACCTGGCCGCCGCTCAGCAGCTCCCGGTACGCGACGAAGGTGATCCCCTTCGGCACCATCACCAGCCCGCCGGCCTCGTCGATGGTCTTCCGCGACGACAGGCTCGTCACGACGACGATCCACAGCGGGAAGAGGATCGCGAGGCAGGCCAGCGACAGCGCGAGGCCCTTGCCCGCGAGGCCCGCCCTGGACGGCTGTTCCTCCCAGACCGGACGGGGCGGGGACTGCCACCGGCCCCGCTCACGCACGGGTTTGTCGACGACGGCGGTCACTTCTTGTACACCCCCTGCTCGCCCATGAGATGGGCCACCTTGTTGGCGACGAGGACCAGTCCGAGGCTCACGACACCCTTGATCAGACCGGCCGCGGCCGCGTAGCTGAAGTCCTGGTTGCGCACGCCGTTCCACCACACGAAGGTGTCGAGCACCTCTCCTGCCCCGGGCCCGACGGCATCGCGCTGCAGCAGGATCTGTTCGAAGCCGACGGTGAGGGCGTCACCGACGCGCAGCACGAGCAGCAGGGCGATCACCGGGCGCAGCGCGGGGAGGGTGACGTGCCACATGCGGCGCCAGCGGTTCGCGCCGTCCATGGCCGCGGCCTCGTAGAGGTCCGGACTCACCGAGGCGAGGGCGGCGAGGAAGACGATGATCCCCCAGCCGACGTCCTTCCAGATGCTCTCCGCGGTGACCAGCAGCGGGAAGGTGCCCGGGTTGGTCATGATGTCCAGACCGTCGTACCCGTTCTCCCGCAGCAGCTGGGAGAGGATGCCGGCGCCGCCGAAGAGCTGCTGGAAGACGGCGATGACCAGGACCCACGAGAAGAAGTGCGGCAGGTAGAGCACGGCCTGCGCGACGGCACGCACCCGCGGCCTGATCACGCTGTTGATGAGCAGCGCGAGCAGGATCGGGATCGGGAAGAACAGCACGATCTGGAGGACGAACAGGACCAGCGTGTTCTCGACGGCGTTCCAGAAGGCCGAGTCCTCGAAGATCCGCCGGAAGTTCTCCAGGCCCACGTAGGGACTGTTCAGAATGGAGATGACGCCGTTGTCACTGATGTACGGGTCGTACTCCTGGAACGCCACGACGTTGCCGAGGATCGGCACGTAGTTGAAGAGCAGGATCAGACCCAGGGCCGGCAGGGTCATCAGAAGCAGCAACCGGTCGCGTCTGAACCGGGCCTTGAGGCTCAGCCTGCCCGTCGGGCGCCAGCCGGCGGAGCCGGTGTCACCGTCGGAGGCCACCGGGGTCCCGGGGCGGGGAATCTTCGTGGTCGCCTCGGCACTGCCGCGAGGCACCGTGCTGTGGGACACAGCCTTCTCCTTGCCTCGGTACCGGATCAGTTGGCCGCGCTGCCGTTCTCGTCGAGGATCCGCTGGTACCAGTCGCGCAGCTTGTCGCCGCCCTTGCGCTTCCACTCGGAGACGAACTGCTGCACGTCGCTGACCTTCCTGCGGCCGCGGACGACGTCGTCCTCCAGCTGTTCCATGTCGTTGGAGAGGTTGGTGTACCGGGCGGGTTCGGTGATCTGCATGCCCCAGAAGGAGGACTTCTCGGCGAAGGCGCCCATTCGCTGCTCCCACTCGACCTGGCCCTTGGCGACCTCGGGGAAGTCGGGGTGCGCGAGGGTCGCGGCGGGGCTCGCGACCATGACGTAGGCGTTCATCACCTCGATGTTGCCCTGGTCGGTCTTGACGGGGACGCCGTCCTTCACGGTGTAGTGGGTGCCGTCGACGCCGTAGTTGGTCATCATGTACTCCTTGGTGCCGTACGGCGCCGCGGTGACGTTGGCGACGGCGAGCACGTCGCGGACGACCGACTCGGAGGCCTTCTTGTTGACGAAGGCGAAGATGCCGGCGGGCTGTTCGGCCCACAGGGTGGGGTCGCCGCCGTCGTGGCCCCAGACGTCCATGCCCCAGATCTTGAAGTCCGGGTTCTGTGTGGCCTGTTCAGCGGTGCGGCCCCACCACTGGGAGATGTTGTTGGGGTAGATCAGGAACTCGCCCGCCGCGAACTTGGGCCCGGGGTCGGGGGCGTTCTTGCCCATCTTGGAGTCGGGGTGGACGACCCCGGCGGCGAAGAGCTTGCGGGACCACTCCAGCGCCTCGAGGAACTCCTCGGTCTCGATGCGGTTGACGAGCTTGCCGTCGACGAGATTCCAGCCGAGCGGCTTCTCGCTGCCCGAGAGCACACCGAAGGCCTGGAAAGCGGTCCACTTCATGTCCAGGCAGGCCCAGCGCTTGGCCCTGGCGTTGGTGATCTCCTTGGCCAGGTCCATGAACGCGTCGCAGGACGTGGGGACTTCGTACCCCTCCTTCTCGAAGATGTCCTGCCGGTACAGGGGCACCATGGAGGGGGCGGACGGCTGCGGCATGGGCAGGCCGCGCAGTTTGCCGCCGAAGATGGAGCGCCGCCAGGCATCCGTCGGGATCGCCGCGAGGTTCGGGTACTCCTTGACCCTGTCGCCGGTGAGGTAGGGGCCGAGGTCGGCGAACTTGCTGATGATGGCGCTGGGTATCTTGCCGCCCATGTTCCAGCCCGGTACCACCACGACGTCCGGGACGTCGCTGGAGGCGAGGACCGCGCCGAGCTTCTGGTCGTAGGTGTTGCCGTCCTGGTTCTGCCAGACGACGTCCACGCCGATCAGGTCGTTCATCGCCTGGTAGTAGGCGTTGTCCTGCTTCGGCGGTGACCCCCAGAACGGCGACATGACGGTGACCTTGCCGCCCTTGCCGAGCTTCTTCGGCACCGAGGTCTTCAGGCCGGCGAGGTCGAGCTTGCGGGTGAAGCCGAGTGCGGAGCCGTTCCTGGACGGGATGTCCGGCGTCACCACACTGCTCGCCACGTACGCGGGAAGGAGCTTCTTCGCGTCCTTGCCCGACGTGGTGCCGTCCCGCGACCCGCCCTCCGACCCGCCGCACGCGGCGAGCAGCGGCATTCCGCCCGCCACGGCCGCGGTGGCGACCGCCGTGGAGGCGAGGAAGCTCCTCCGGCTCGGTCCGGAGGGGGCGGGGGCGGCGTTCGGCGTCATTTGCGTCAACCCTTCGTGGCGCACCAGGACACCCGGCGGTGGGCCGTCGGCTGCGGTGTCTCGAGTGGAACTGGCTGAGCGGAAGCGGGACTTCGACCAGAGGAGCATCGCGAGTCGAAGCGCTTCGAAGTTGCTGTGAGGTTAAGTGAACACCCCAGGGCGCACAAGGCTCGTCCCCAAACTTCCTCATCGACACCGATAGGGACCGATCCTCATGCGCGCCTTGAAGAGACAGCCCCGGTCCCTTGACACCCGCCCGTGCGGCGACCCAGCATCGAAGCGCTTCGAAAGCGCCTCGCCGATCCAGCGCAGGGGGAACCCCACGTGACCGCACACCCGCCGCCCACCGCACCGTTCCGCGATCCGCGGCTGCCGCTCGCGAAGCGCGTCGACGATCTGCTGGGGCGGCTCACCCTCGACGAGAAGATCTCCTTCCTGCACCAGTTCGTGCCCGCCGTCGAGCGGCTCGGCGTCTGCGCCTTCCGCACCGGCCAGGAGGCCCTGCACGGCGTGGCGTGGATGGGCCCGGCGACGGTGTTCCCGCAGGCGGTCGGCCTGGGCGCCACCTGGAACCCGGAGCTGGTGCGCCGTGTCGGCGACGCGGTGTCCAAGGAGGTCCGCGCGATGCGCGCCAAGGACGACCGGGTCGGCCTGAACGTCTGGTCCCCGACGGTCAACCTGCTGCGCCACCCCCTGTGGGGCCGCAACGAGGAGGGCTACTCGGAGGACCCGAAGCTCACCTCCGCGATCGCCACGGCCTACACGCACGGCCTGCGCGGCGATCACCCCGTCTTCTGGCGCACCGCACCCGTGCTGAAGCACTGGCTGGCCCACAACAACGAGACGGACCGCGCCACGACGTCGAGTTCGGTACGCCCGCGCGTGCTGCACGAGTACGACCTGAGGGCCTTCCGCGACACCGTCGAGGCGGGCGCGGTGGCCGGGGTGATGCCGGCGTACAACCTGGTCAACGGCCGCCCCAACCACGTGTCGCCGTACCTGCGCGAGCACCTGCGGACCTGGACCGAGGAGGATCTGCTGGTCTGCTCGGACGCGGGGGCACCGAGCAACCTGGTCGACGCCGAACACTACTTCGACACCCACGAGGAGGCCACCGCCGCCTCCCTCGTCGCGGGTGTCGACAGCTTCACCGACCACGGCACCGACTCCTCGCCGATGACCGGGCGGCTGCGCGGCGCCCTGGAGCACGGCCTGCTGACGGAGGCCGACATCGACACGGCCGTCCGCCGCCAGCTGTCGGTCCGCTTCCGGCTCGGCGAGTTCGACCCCGGTGACGACCCGCACGACGCGGCCGCCGCGTTCGACACCCCGGCGCACCGCGACCTCGCCCGGGAGGCGGCCGAGCAGGCGATCGTGCTGCTGAAGAACGACGGGGTGCTGCCGCTCGCCCCGGACACCCGGATCGCGGTGGTCGGGCCGCTCGCCGACGAGTGCAAACTCGACTGGTACAGCGGCGCGCTCCTGCACCGCTCGACGCCGCTGGAGGGGCTGTACGAGCGGTTCGGCGCGGAACGGGTGGAGTTCGCCGAGGGCGTGGACCGGGTCCGGCTGAAGACGTCCGCGGGGACGTTCTTGCACGTGCCGCCGGCCGAGGGGGCCGCCGACGAGGTGCGGGGCGCCGCGGGCGCGCTGGACCCGGCGCTGCTCGCGGGCCGCACCGACCTGCCCGCGCTCACGACCGACGCCGACGGCACCGAACTGGCGCTCGCGGACTGGGGCGAGGGCGTGCTGACCCTGCGCGCTCCCGACGGCCGTTACCTGTCGGTCGCCGACGACGGCCGCCTGCGCGCCTCCGCCGACCAGCCGGGCGGCTGGATCGTGCAGGAGACCTTCCGCCTGGAACCGCACGGGGACGGGCACCTCCTGAAGCACCTGGGGACGAATCGCCACGTGTGTGTCTCCGCCGACGGCGTGAAGGTTGCCGACGAGGACCCCGAGGTCTTCGAGCTGGTCGTCGCCGAGCGCGGCGAGGAGGCGGTGGCGCGGGCCGCCGCGGCGGCCGACGTGGTCGTGGTGGTCGCGGGCAACGATCCGCACATCAACGGCCGCGAGACCGAGGACCGTACGACGCTGCGGCTGCCCGCCGGGCAGCAGCGGCTGCTGCGGGCGGCCCGGGCGGTGAACCCGGCCACCGTGCTGGCGCTGGTCTCCGCCTACCCGTACGCCGTGGACCCGGCGCGGCTGCCCGCCGTGCTGTGGACCGCGCACGGCGGCCAGGCGGCCGGCACCGCCCTGGCCCGTGTCCTGGCCGGCGACGTCTCCCCCGCCGGCCGTCTGCCGCAGACCTGGTACGCGGACGACGCCGACCTGCCGGACCTGCTCGACTACGACGTGATCGGCTCCCGCCAGACCTACCTGTACTTCGGGGGGACCCCGCTGTTCCCCTTCGGGCACGGCCTGTCGTACACCTCGTTCGCCTACGGCGGCCTGACGGCCCGCGTCGAGGGCGGGACCGTGCGTGTCTCCTTCTCCGTCACCAACACCGGCGACATCACGGCCGACGAGGTGGCCCAGCTCTACGCCCGGGCCGTGGACCCCTGTGTGCCACGCCCGCGCCGCGAGCTGCTGGACCACCGCCGCGTCACCCTCGCGCCGGGGGCGACGGCCTGCCTGGACTTCGACCTGCCGCTGTCCGTCTTCTCGTTCTGGGACGTCGCCCAGGACCGCCGGCGCGT
Source organism: Streptomyces sp. NPDC059696 (assembly GCF_042733745.1). Classification (NCBI taxonomy): domain Bacteria; kingdom Bacillati; phylum Actinomycetota; class Actinomycetes; order Kitasatosporales; family Streptomycetaceae; genus Streptomyces; species Streptomyces sp. NPDC059696. The sequence goes on along the minus strand of NZ_JBHWFG010000017.1, from coordinate 116,594 downwards.
GGAGCCGGGCGCGTACGAGCTGCTGGCCGGGGCGTCCTGCGAGGACGTCAGGCTGCGGACGACGATCACGCTGGAGGGCGAGCCGACCCTGCCGCGCGCGGTCCTCACCGACGGCCTCCCGGCGGCCCGGTACGACGAGCAGAGCGGCACCGAGATCGTCGACCGGACGAAGGCCGCGGGCGACGCCGTGACACCGGCGGGTGCCGGGACGGGTGAACTGGTCTACCGCGCCTGCGACTTCGGGCCGGGTGCCGCCGAGGTGACGGTGGAGGTGACCGGCGAGGGCACGGTGGAGTTCTCCCTCGACGGCGGCCCGGTCCTCGCGGTGCTGTCGCCCGCCGCACCGACCCGGGGCCGGTACGACTACGTCACCCTCGGCGCGCCGGTCAGCGCCGCGGGCGTCCACGACGTGCGTATCAGGCTGTGCGGCCCGCTGCGGCTCGCGCATGTCGGCTTCTCCGGTCGAGGGTCCGCCGAGCGCCGGCACACGGAAGGGGCCCGGCACCGGAAGGCACCGGTGCCGGGCCCCTTCACGGACCCTCTGCGGACGTGAGGGCGAGCTAGAGGTCGATGCCGGTCAGGACCAGCACCCGCTCGTACGTGTAGTCCTCCATGGCGAACCGCACGCCCTCGCGGCCCACGCCGGACTGCTTGACACCGCCGTAGGGCATCTGGTCGGCGCGGTAGGACGGCACGTCGCCGATGACCACGCCACCGACCTCCAGGGTCCGGTGGGCGCGGAAGGCGGTCTGCAGGTCGTGGGTGAACACGCCCGCCTGGAGGCCGTACTTGGAGTCGTTGACGGCGGCGAAGGCCGCGGCCTCGCCGTCCGCCTTCTGCACCGTGAGGACCGGTCCGAAGACCTCCTCGCAGGAGATCGTGACGTCGGCCGGGACCTCCGCCAGGACGGTCGGCGCGTAGGAGGCGCCGTCGCGCTTGCCGCCGGTGAGCAGCTGCGCCCCGGCGTCCACGGCCTCCTGGACCCACGTCTCGACGCGCCGGGCGGCGTCCTCGCTGACCAGCGGGCCGACATCGGTCTTGTCGTCGCTCGGGTCGCCGGTGACCTGGGCCTCGACGGCGGCCACGATGCGCGGCAGCAGCCGGTCGTACACCGAGGCGTCGGCGATGACCCGCTGCACGGAGATGCAGGACTGGCCGCCCTGGTAGTTGGAGAAGGTGGCGATGCGGTTCGCCGCCCGGTCCAGGTCCTCGTCGCTCGCCCAGTCGGCGAGGACGACGGCCGCGCCGTTGCCGCCCAGCTCCAGGGTGCAGTGCTTGCGCGGCACCGAGTCCATGATCGCGTAGCCGACCTTCTCGGAACCGGTGAAGGAGATCACGGGCAGGCGCTCGTCCTGCACGAGGGCGGGCATCTTGTCGTTGGCGACCGGCAGGATGCTCCAGGAACCCGCGGGCAGCTCGGTCTCGGCCAGCAGGTCACCGATGATCAGGCCGGACAGCGGGGTCGCCGGAGCCGGCTTCAGGATGATCGGGGCGCCGGCGGCGATGGCCGGGGCGATCTTGTGGGCGCAGAGGTTCAGCGGGAAGTTGAACGGCGCGATGCCGAGCACGACACCCTTCGGGAAGCGGCGGGTGAGGGCGAGCCGGCCCTGGCCGCCGAGGTCGGTGTCGAGCCGCTGGGCCTCGCCGCCGTTGAACCGCCGGGCCTCCTCGGCCGCGAAGCGGAACACGGACACGGCCCGGCCGACCTCGCCGCGCGCCCACTTCATGGGCTTGCCGTTCTCGGCGGAGATCAGCCGCGCGATCTCCTCGGTGCGCTCGGCCAGGCGCTTGCTGACGTGGTCGAGGGCGGCGGCCCGGACGTGCGCGGGGGTGGCGGCGAACTCGTCCAGCACGGCGTGCGCGGCGGCCACGGCCTCCTCGACCTGCGCGTCCGTCGGCACGCTCACGGTGCCGACGAGCCGTCCGTCCCACGGGGAGGTGACGTCGAAGGTGTCCTCGCCGGTGGCCTGGCGGCCGGCGAGCCAGAAGGCGTGGGTGGAGGTCATGTGGGTTCCGGCCCTTCGGCGTTGGGAGTGATCTGGTCCTACGGGACCAACGGTAGGCCCGAGGTGGCCGAAGGACGTTTGTCCGGGCCGTAGCAGTGGCGCCGTCGCTTACTACGGTTTGGCCATTCGCTTCCCACGGTCCGGCTGTTCGCCGGAGGCCGCCTTCAGCGCCAGCCACAGCTCCATCCGGACGTCCGGGTCGTCCAGGGACCGGCCGAGGATCTCCTCGACCCGGCGCATGCGGTAGCGCAGGGTGTGCCGGTGGACGCCGAGCTCGGCCGCGGCCGCGTCCCACTGGCCGTGCTTGGACAGCCAGGCGTGCAGGGAGGAGACCAGGTCCCCGCGGCCCGTGGCGTCGTGCTCGTACAGCGGCCGCAGCATGCCGTCGGCGAAGGCCCGTACCGCGTCGTCCGCCAGCAGCGGCAGCACCGATCCGGCCGCCATCTGCTCGTGCTCCACCAGGACGCGCCCGCGCCGCCTCGCCACCGACAGCGCCTGCTCGGCCTGCTTGTAGGCGGCGGACGCGGCGATGGGCCCGGCCGGTGCCGACAGGCCGACGACCAGTTCGTCGTCCTCGCCGCCGGGCACCTTCTCGCGTATGCCGGCCCGGGCCGTCTCCAGGGCGGCCGCGTACTCCCCGCAGGCCGCGGCGGCGGCGCCCCGGTCCGCGGCGAGCACCACCAGCCGCTCCCCCTCCGGCACGACCAGCACGGCCTCTCCGGCCCGGGCCGCGGCGGACTCCACGACGTCGGCGAGGGCCGCGAGGGGGTCGCCGGCGGTGTCGGCCGCGGCGAGCGCGGCGGCCGAGGGCCGGTCGACGGGCGGAGCGCCCTTGCGCGCCTCGGCGCGGGCCAGCGCGGCCGACGCCGACACCGGCACCCGCTCCGCGACCATCATCCGGAACGGCGCGTCCAGCAGCTCGCCGTACAGGTCCCCGGCGACCGCGCGGGCGTGGTCCGGCTCCCCGGCCAGCAACATGCGCAGCACCGCCGCGCCGACGCGCTGCTCGGCCGCCTGGAGGGACCGGGAGCGTTCCGTGGTCAGGGTGAGCAGCGCGATGGCCGAGTGGACGGCGTAGCGCTCGGCGGTGCCCGGGGCGGCGGCCGTACCCACGGCCAGGGCCGCCCGGGGGCGCCTGCCGGTGCCGATGGTGTGCAGCTCGACCCGGTCCTCGTTCTCCGGCCCGCCGACCACGGAGGAGGCGGGCGCGGGGCGGTCCCGCAGCTTCTGCACGTCACCGGTGAGCCGCGCCGCACGCCGCCCCGCCCACTCCGGTGCCGTGGCGACGACCGCGCCGGAGGCGTCGTACAGGGCCGCCCAGCCGTCGACCTGTGAGGCCAGCGCGGCCAGCAGCCCCTCCGGGCCGCCGGTCTGGGCCTGCCGGGTCAGCTCGCGCTGGGCGGCGAACCCGGCGGTGACGGCCCGGTACTGGTCGGCGGCGATCGCGGCGGACACGGCCTTGCTGATGGCGAGGAACGGCGTGCGCCGGGGCACCTCCAGCAGCGGCAGGCCCTCCTCCTCGGCCGCGTCGACGAGCGCCTTGGGGATCTCGTCGTAGTTGACGCCGACCGCGAAGCCGAGCCCGACCACTCCGGCCCCGGCCAGCCGCCGGACGTAGCGGCGCATGGCTTCGGGGTCCTCGGCGTCCAGCTTCAGCGCGGTGATCAGCAGCAGTTCCCCGCCCTCCATGTAGGGGACGGGGTCGGCGAGCTCGCTGACGTGCGCCCAGCGGACCGGCACGTCGAGGCGGTCCTCACCCGCCCGCACGGTCAGTTTCAGCGCGGAGTGGTGGACGAGCGAGGCGAGCGTCGGGGGCATGAGGCCTTCTGCGTCAGGGCTGTGTGATCTCTGTGGTCTTTTGGCCGCCGCGTATGAACGACCTGTGACGATTCTGCCTCACCGTACGGTGCCCGCGCGCCGGTAGGGGGGAAGGGGTCAGCTCCGCAGGTCGACCAGCAGCGGTGGCGCGTGCTCGCCCCTGACGTCGGTCAGCGACAGCACCGCGTGCCCCGCCGGCACGGCGTGCGCCAGCTCGGAGGCGGACCAGCGCTCCCGCTCGACCTGCCGCACGGTCACCGCCCGCGCGGTCGGCGCCTTGCCGGTGATCACCCGGCGCAGCATGTGGACGGCCTTGCCTGCCGGGGTCTCGGCGATGATCTGCCGGTCGGTGACGTCCCTGGCCTCGGTCCACTCCTTGCCCCACACCTCGGCGAAGTCCTGGCCGTCCCAGGGCGTGAGCCCCGACAGCGCCATCCGGCAGCCGGTCGCGCCGAGCAGCGGCCCGCGCAGCGGCCGGGCCACGTCGTCCAGGGTCCGCAGGGTGAGCACGACCCCGGCGTTGCCCGAGCGCAGCCGCTGGATGCCGCGCACGGCCTCGGGCGTCACCACGCCGGTCGCGTCGTCCAGCAGCAGGCAGGCGAACAGCGACCGGTCCTCGCGTACGGCGACACTGGCCGTGAACTGCGCGAGCACGAGGCGGGCCAGCATCCTGGAGGCGTCGGCGTGCCCGCGCTGGGGCAGGTCGATACGGACCCGCACCGGGTGGTCGAGGGCCTTGAGCGTGAAGGGCCGGGACTGCCCGGAGGTGTCGAAGAACCCGGCGAAGGCGGGCCGGTCGAGCAGCGCGACGCGATCGCCCAGCACCCCGCCGACGTCACCGGGCTGCCCCATCTGGCGCTCCCGGGCGTCGAGCTCCCGCAGCAGCGAGTCCTGCCCGGCCTCCTGGAGTCCCTGCCGCAGCGCGGCGAACGGCCCCGGCGCCCCGTCCAGCAGCTGCCGCAGCTCCGGTACGGAGGGGAAACGCCCGTGCACGGCCCGGAACGGCCCGAGCAGCTGGGCGAGGACGGTGGTGGACCGGCGGCTGTCGCTGCCGGGGTGCGGGTCGGCGAGGTCCCCGACGAGTGCCTCGGCCAGCACGGCGGCGGCCTCGTCCGGGTCGCTGGTGCCGCCGTACAGATCGAGGTCGTACTCGGAGTCCTGGTTCCCGATCCGTACGACCACGTCGTACGCGTCGGCCGGCCCGAGCCCCGCACCGGCCGCCCCGACGACGACCACGGCGGCCCGCCCGGCGAGCGCGTGCAGGCACAGCGACTCGGCGAGGGGCCGCACGACGGTCCCGGTCTTGCCGGATCCGGCGGGGCCGACGGCGACGAGCGAGGTGCCGAGCAGGTCCGGCCCGAGGGCGAGCCCCGTGCCGCGGTAGGTGTAGGGGTTGCGGGCGTCGTCGACGGTGGTGCCGAGCCGGACCTGCCCGGTGACGAGGTCGTGCCGCGCGAGCCGGGCGGGCAGGTCGCGCTCGCCGGAGGGGTGCAGACACGCGGCGGCGCCGTCCTTGAGCACGGCGCCGGTGAAGCCGGCCAGGCTGTGCCGCCCGGTGCGCACGCCCTGCCAGGCGCGCAGGATCCGGGCGTGGTCGACGTCGCGCATGAGTCCGGCCCGCGCATCGGCGGCGAGCCGCTCGGCGGCGTCGACGGCACCGGCGGCGCGCAGCTCGTTCCACTGCGCCGGGTCGTCCTCGGGGGTGGTGCGGGTCTCCTGGGCCTGCGGCCGGCGGAAGCGGGGGGTGACGAAGCGGCGCCACACCTCGCCCCAGCGGCCGAGCCGCGCAGCCCCGACCATGATCACCAGGGCGACGAGCAGCTCGTACCCCTGGTAGACGACGAAGGTCCCGGTCTCCCCGAGGTCGCTGTCGCCGCCGCGCCAGGCGTCGGGGACGATCAGGTCGAACGGCACCCACCACCAGGTGCCGATGTAGCCGTTCTGCAGCAGCGACCAGATCAGCCATCCCACCAGGAAGGCGATCAGCGCCCCGCTGAGCAGCTGCCGGGTGGGGATCTCCTCGGGCTCCTCCGCGGGCCGCGGCCGGTGCCCGAACCGCCACACGCCCGGGGCGGCCTCGGGGCGCGGCGCCCGCAGCCAGCCGAGGAACGCCGACCCGTCCGGCGGGGGCGGCATCCCCGGTGCCCGGGGTGGCAGGGCAGGCATCGCCGGCACCTCCGGCGGCCCCGCCGGGCGCGGCACGGGGCTCGCATGCGTACCCCGCGCCTCCTGCGTCCCGTCGCTGTCCATCGCCCTTGCCCCCTGACCAGCCGCTCCGTCCACCATCAGCGAGCCAATCTAACGCCCTGCCCTGGGGGAGTTCACCGCTTACACGGCCGGGTTGTGGGCACCGGTCCACGAGACTGCCATGTCCACCCCGGACAAGGCGCCGCGCCGACAACGCCCACATGGAGCATGCCCACCCCTCCTCCCCCGCCCTAGCCTGCGAGAAAAGAACCCGAGCGTCCGCAAAGACCATCCGCACCACCCCAGGAGCCCCGCATGACCGCACTTCCGCAGGAGCGCCGCGTCGTCACCGCCATTCCCGGCCCGAAGTCGCAGGAGCTGCAGGCCCGCCGTACCGCCGCGGTCGCGCAGGGCGTGGGGTCCGTGCTGCCCGTGTTCACGGCGCGTGCCGGTGGCGGGATCATCGAGGACGTCGACGGCAACCGGCTGATCGACTTCGGGTCGGGCATCGCCGTGACGTCCGTGGGCGCCTCCGCCGAGGCCGTCGTACGGCGGGCGTCGGCGCAGCTCGCCGACTTCACCCACACCTGTTTCATGGTCACGCCCTACGAGGGGTACGTCGAGGTCGCCGAGGCCCTCGCCGAGCTCACCCCGGGTGACCACGCCAAGAAGAGCGCCCTGTTCAACTCCGGCGCCGAGGCCGTCGAGAACGCGGTCAAGATCGCCCGCGCCTACACCAAGCGCCAGGCCGTCGTGGTGTTCGACCACGGCTACCACGGCCGCACCAACCTGACGATGGCGCTGACGTCGAAGAACATGCCGTACAAGCACGGCTTCGGCCCGTTCGCGCCCGAGGTCTACCGGGTGCCGGTGGCGTACGGCTACCGCTGGCCGACCGGCCCCGAGAACGCGGGCCCGGAGGCCGCCGCGCAGGCCATCGACCAGATCAGCAAGCAGGTCGGCGCCGACAACGTCGCCGCGATCATCATCGAGCCGGTGCTCGGTGAGGGCGGCTTCATCGAGCCGGCCAAGGGCTTCCTGCCGGCGATCAGCAAGTTCGCCCAGGACAACGGCATCGTCTTCGTCGCCGACGAGATCCAGTCCGGCTTCTGCCGCACGGGCCAGTGGTTCGCCTGTGAGGACGAGGGCATCGTCCCGGACCTCATCACCACGGCGAAGGGCATCGCCGGCGGTCTGCCGCTCGCGGCCGTCACCGGTCGCGCCGAGATCATGGACGCCGCGCACGCCGGCGGCCTGGGCGGCACCTACGGCGGCAACCCGGTCGCCTGCGCCGGCGCGCTCGGCTCGATCGAGACGATGAAGGAGCTCGACCTCAACGCCAAGGCGAAGAACATCGAGGCGATCATGAAGGCCCGCCTCGGCGCCATGGCCGAGAAGTTCGAGATCATCGGCGACGTCCGCGGCCGGGGCGCCATGATCGCCATCGAGCTGGTCAAGGACCGCGCCACCAAGGAGCCGAACCCGGAGGCGACCGCCGCGCTCGCCAAGGCGTGCCACGCCGAGGGCCTGCTGGTCCTGACCTGTGGCACCTACGGCAACGTGCTCCGCTTCCTGCCCCCGCTGGTCATCGGGGACGACCTGCTGAACGAGGGCCTCGACATCATCGAGCAGGCGTTCTCCCGCATCTGAGCCCCCGGCAGGCGGGTCCGAGCCGTCGTCCGGGCAGGTCCGCCGCCCCGGTTCCGCTGCCGGGGCGGCCGGCGGCAGAGCGTGTGAAGAAGGTGTGCGAGGTGCATGGCAGGGGGGCCAACGGTCTGTCCTGCGCCCCGCCCCTGCCGTAGGTTCTACCCGGATGAGAGATACACCCCGCCCGCAGGGGACTGTGGGTGACATCAGGCCGGGGCCTCCCCAGCTTCGACCTGGTCGTGCCCTCGCGCACACAACCGGAGCCTGACGCTCTGGATCTCCTCACCGATCGGACGGTCGCCGCCCCAAACCCCCCGGGGCGCGCGACGTTCCGATCCTGACGGCCGCCCCGGAACTCCCCCCCTGTTCCGGGGCGGCCGTCTTCCCCTTGAGCGACACCCCGCGTCCGATCCACGTGATCCCCCCGAGGAGCCGCGAGCGGGTGTTCGCGCTCGTGCCAAGCTGTGCCCCATGCCGATCTCCGCGACCCGGGGCCGTGCCGTTCTCCGGGGCTCCGTCGCACTCCTGCTCGCCCTTCCGGCCCTCCTGTTCGTTCTGATCACCTGGCAGGTCGCCGCCGACGGTCCGCTGGTGGGGCTCGACGAACGCCTCAGCCGCGTCCTGGTGAACCCGGACCGCTGCTCCGAACTCCTCGCCGACCTGGGCAACGTGCAGGTCGCGGTCCCGGTCCTCGCCCTCGCACTCGGGTACGTCGCCGTCCGCCGCCGGCGCGCCGGCACGGACCGCTGGTGGCTGCCCGTCGCCGCGGCCGTCCTGCTCATGGTGCTGGTCCCGGCGCTGGTCGTCCCCCTGAAGGCGGTCATCGCCCGCCCGGGCACCCCGGCCGAACCGCCCGGCACCGGCTACTACCCCTCGGGCCACACCGCCACCGCCGCCGTCGCCTACGGCTCCGCGGCCCTGCTCCTGCTCCCCGTGCTCCGCACGCCCCTGGCCCGCCGCACCGCGATCACCCTCTGCGCCGCCCTGATCCTCGGCGCGAGCTACGGCCTGATCCGCCGCGGCTACCACTGGCCGCTGGACGTGGCGGGCAGCTGGTGCCTGTGCGCGGTGCTGCTCACATCGCTGTGGCTGCTCCTGCGGCGGACGACGGCCGCAGAACGGCCCCGAAGCTAGACGCCCGCCAGTTCCCGCAGTGCACTCATCGCCGGGTTTCGGGACAGTGCCCGATGGTGCAGTTCGAGGTACTCCACGCCGTCGGTGACGAACGAGCGAACCTCACAAGCGCCTGCGCCGGGCCGAACCTGACCCTCAGCCGGCCGCATCATCGCCGTCCCGGGCCGCCTCCCTCGACCCCGTCTCCCGTCGCCAGCCCCGCAGCCGCCTCGTGCATCGCCAGTTCCAGCAGGGCCGGGTCCGCGAGCAGGCCCGAGCCGTCCGGGGGGACCAGCCAGCGGACGCCTCCGGGTGAGGAGCGGCCCGGGTAGGGGACGACGATCCAGGTTCCCGCGCCCGCCGTGCGGATACCCGTGCCGAGCCAGCGGGCCGCGGTGCCCGGCGGCACGAAGAACCCCATGCGGGCGTCGCCGAAGTCGACGAGCACGGGGCCCGGCCGGTCGAGGACACGGGTGAGCACGTCGAGCGTGGCGTAGCCGAGTTCGCCGGGCAGGATGAGCACGTCCCAGGCACGGCCGGCCGGCAGCAGCGCGACGCCGAGCGGATTGCGCTCCCACTCCCAGCGGCAGGCCTCGGGATCGGGTGCGACGGATGCGAGCCACTCGACCGCCGTCTTCGCACCGGTCATCGTCAAAGACCCCCTTCTCTCTCGCGGACCTCACGGGGCGCGCGGCGCGTCCGTGAGGACATCACGAGGGAGAAGGGGGTGTCCCCCCGCCATTACGCGGGTTCCGGCACCTCGTTGGAGTGAACCGGATCACACCCGGTCGGTCAGCTGTCGAATCCCAGCCCCAACCGGTCCATCGTGCGCAGCCACAGGTTGCGGCGGCCGCCCTGGGCGTCCGCGCGGGCCAGGGACCACTTGGTGAGGGCGATGCCCGTCCAGGCGAAGGGCTCCGGCGGGAAGGGCAGGGGTTTCTTGCGGACCATCTCCAGCTCCGTGCGTTCCGTGCGCTCGCCGGACAGCAGGTCCAGCATCACGTCGGCGCCGAACCGGGTGGCCCCGACCCCGAGCCCGGTGTACCCGGCCGCGTACGCCACCTTGCCCTGGTGGGCGGTGCCGAAGAACGCCGAGAAGCGGGAGCAGGTGTCGATCGCGCCGCCCCAGGCGTGGCTGAAGCGGACGCCCTCCAGCTGCGGGAAGCAGGTGAAGAAGTGACCGGCGAGCTTGGCGTAGGTCTCGGGCCGGTCGTCGTACTCGGCGCGGACGCGGCCGCCGTAGGGGTAGATCGCGTCGTAGCCGCCCCAGAGGATCCGGTTGTCGGCGGACAGCCGGAAGTAGTGGAACTGGTTGGCGCTGTCGCCGAGGCCCTGGCGGTTCTTCCAGCCGATCGAGTCGAGCTGCTCGGCGGTGAGCGGCTCGGTCATGAGGGCGTAGTCGTAGACCGGGACGGTGTACGAGCGCACGCGCCGGACCAGGTTCGGGAAGATGTTGGTGCCGAGGGCGACCTGGCGGGCGCGGATCCGGCCGTAGGGGGTGCGGACGGCCATGCCCGCGCCGAAGGGCTTCAGGGTCAGGGCGGGGGTGTTCTCGTAGACGCGCACGCCCAGGTCCCGGCAGGCCCGCTTCAGGCCCCAGGCGAGCTTGGCGGGGTGCAGCATGGCGACGCCCCTGCGGTCCCACAGGCCCGCCTGGAAGGTGGGTGAGTCCACCTGCTCCCGTACGGCGTCGGCGTCCAGGAACTCGACGCCGTCGGCCAGGCCCCGGCGGGTGATCTCCTCGTGCCACTCGCGCAGTTCGCGCGCCTGGTACGGCTCGGTGGCGACGTCGATCTCGCCGGTGCGCTCGAAGTCGCAGTCGAGGGAGTGCCGGGCGACAGCGGCCTCGATGGCGTCGAGGTTGCGGTCGCCCAGCTGCTGCAGGGTGTGGATCTCGTCGGGCCAGCGGGCGAGGCCGTTGGGCAGGCCGTGGGTGAGGGAGGCGGCGCAGAATCCGCCGTTGCGGCCGGAGGCGGCCCAGCCCACCTCGCGGCCCTCCACCAGAACCACGTCCCGCTGCGGGTCGCGCTCCTTGGCGATCAGCGCCGTCCACAGTCCGCTGTAACCGCCGCCGACAACCAGCAGGTCGCAGGTCTCGGAGGTGGTGAGGGCGGGTTCGGGACGGGGCCGGCCGGGGTCGTCCAACCAATACGGGACCGGCTGGACGTCGGAAAGCGAACGGGTCCACTGATTCATGGCGCTCGGGGCCATGATTTCAACTCCCTACGGGGTTATGCCTTCTGCCTGTTGCGGCGGTTTCCGGCAACCATGGAAACCAGGACGAACAGTACGGCGACGACGAACATGGTCGTGCCGATGACATTGATCTGAACGGGCGTTCCGCGCTGCGCCGAACCCCAGACGAACATGGGGAAGGTGACGGTCGAGCCGGCGTTGAAATTGGTGATGATGAAATCGTCGAAGGACAGCGCGAAGGCGAGAAGCGCGCCCGCCGCGATTCCCGGTGCGGCGATCGGCAGGGTCACCCGGACGAAGGTCTGGAACGGGCCCGCATACAGATCCCGGGCCGCCTCCTCCAATTTCGGGTCCATCGACATCACGCGCGCCTTGACGGCCGTGACGACGAAACTCAGGCAGAACATGATGTGGGCGATGAGGATCGTCCAGAAGCCCAGCTGGGCGCCCATGTTGAGGAACAGGGTGAGCAGCGAGGCGGCCATGACGACCTCGGGCATCGCCATCGGCAGGAAGATCAGCGAGTTCACGGCGCCGCGGGCGCGGAACCGGTAGCGGACCAGGGCGAAGGCGATCAGGGTGCCGAGCAGGGTGGCGCCGAGGGTCGCCCAGACCGCGATCTGGAGGCTGAGGGACAGTGACCCGCATAGCCCGGAGACGCCGCACGGGTCCTTCCAGGCGTCCAGGGAGAACTGCTGCCATTCGTAGTTGAAGCGCCCCTTCGGTTTGTTGAAGGAGAACACCGTGACGACGACGTTCGGCAGGAGCAGATAGCCGAGGGTCAGCAGTCCCGCCAGGACGACGAGATTTCTCTTGAGCCAGTTGACGAAGGGCATTTAGACCAGATCCTCCGTCCCGGACCTGCGGATGTAGAGGGTGACCATGAGCAGAATGGCCGCCATGAGGATGAAGGAGAGCGCCGCGGCCGTCGGATAGTCGAGGACTCTCAGGAACTGTGTCTGGATGACGTTGCCGACCATGCGGGTGTCGGTGGAGCCGAGCAGATCGGCGTTCACGTAGTCACCGGCCGCCGGAATGAAGGTCAGCAGCGTGCCGGAGACGACACCCGGCATCGACAGCGGGAAGGTGACCTTGCGGAACGTCGTCCAGGGCCTGGCGTACAGGTCGCCCGCGGCCTCGTGGAGACGTCCGTCGATGCGCTCCAGCGAGGTGTAGAGCGGCAGGATCATGAACGGCAGGAAGTTGTAGGTCAGACCGCAGACCACGGCGAGCGGGGTGGCGAGGACGCGGTCGCCGGCGGTCATGCCGAGCCAGTTGGTGACGTCGAGGACGTGCAGCGTGTTGAGCGCGCCGACGACCGGTCCGCCGTCCGCGAGGATCGTCTTCCAGGCGAGGGTGCGGATCAGGAAGCTGGTGAAGAACGGCGCGATCACCAGGATCATGATCAGGTTCTTCCAGCGGCCCGCCCGGAAGGCGATCAGATACGCCAGCGGGTAGCCGAGCAGCAGGCACAGGATCGTCGCCGTGCCCGCGTAGAGCACCGAGCGGACGAACTGCGGCCAGTACGCGGACAGCGCGTCCCAGTAGGTGGCGAAGTGCCAGGTGACCTTGTAGCCCTGCTCCAGTGAGCCCGTCTGCACGGACGTGGAGGCCTGGTAGATCATCGGCAGCGCGAAGAAGACGACCAGCCACAGGATGCCGGGCAGCAGCAGCCAGTACGGCGTGAAACGGCCCCGGCGCCTGGGGGGCTTGGATGCGGGCGCTTGCGGTGCGAGGGGCGGTGGCGCCTCGGTGAGTGTCGACATCAGGCCGCCTCTTCCACTCCCGCGTCGGCGTCCTGGGCGGCGTCCAGGCCGAAGGTGTGGGCCGGGTTCCAGTGCAGGACGACCTCGGCGCCGGGGACCAGGCGGGGGTCGCGGTCGATGTTCTGGGCGTAGACCTCGAAGTCCGAGCAGACCGGGCTGTCGACGACGTACTGCGTGGAGACGCCGATGAAGCTGGAGTCGGCGATCCGGCCCGTGATGCGGTTGCGGCCGTCGGGGATCTCGCCCGCGTCGTCGGCGTGGGTGAGGGAGATCTTCTCCGGGCGCACTCCGACCAGCACCTTGCCACCGGTGGTCGCGGGGGCCGAACATCGCGCCCCGGGCAGGACGAGTTTGCCGCCGCCCGCCTTCAGCACGATCTCCTCGCCGTTCTTCGAGTCGACCTCGGCCTCGATGAAGTTGGAGGTGCCGAGGAAGTTCGCGACGAAGGTGGTGCGCGGGTTCTCGTAGAGCTCGGTCGGGGCGCCCAGTTGCTCGACGCGGCCCGCGTTCATCACGGCGACCGTGTCGGCCATGGTCATGGCCTCCTCCTGGTCGTGGGTGACGTGGATGAAGGTGATGCCGACCTCGGTCTGGATGCGCTTGAGCTCCAGCTGCATCTGACGGCGCAGCTTGAGGTCGAGGGCGCCGAGCGGCTCGTCGAGCAGGAGCACCTTGGGGTGGTTGATCAGGGCGCGGGCGACGGCGACGCGCTGCTGCTGGCCGCCGGAGAGCTGGTGCGGCTTCTTGCGGGCCTGCTCGCCGAGCTGGACGAGCTCCAGCATCTCGTCGACCTGCTTCTTCACCGATTTCAGGCCGCGCCGGCGCAGGCCGAAGGCGACGTTCTCGAAGATGTCGAGGTGCGGGAAGAGGGCGTAGGACTGGAAGACGGTGTTCACCGGCCGCTTGTACGGCGGCAGGGCGGTCACGTCCTGGTCGCCGAGGAAGACGGTGCCGGCGGAGGGTTCCTCCAGGCCGGCGATCATGCGCAGGGTGGTGGTCTTGCCGCAGCCGGAGGCGCCGAGCAGGGCGAAGAAGGAGCCCTGCGGCACGGTCAGGTCGAGCGGGTGGACGGCGGTGAAGGAGCCGTAGGTCTTGGCTATGCCCGTGAGGCGGACGTCGCCGCCGGGGCCGGTCTGGTTCGTCATGGTGGTCACGCCCCCGTCAGCTTCGCGAACTTCGCTTCGAACTCGGTCTCTTCCTTCGAGCTCAGCGAGCGGAAGGCGTGCGACTTGGCGGCCATGGCCTTGTCGGGAATGATCAGCGGGTTGTTCGCCGCGTCCTCGTCGATCTTCGCGAGTTCGGTCTTCACGCCGTCGACGGGACACACGTAGTTGATGTACGCGGCGAGTTCGGCGGCGGCCTTCGGCTCGTAGTAGAAGTCGATGAGCCGCTCGGCGTTGGTCTTGTGCCGGGCCTTGTTGGGGATCAGCAGGTTGTCGGTCGACGTCACGTAGCCGCTGTCCGGGATGAGGAAGTCGATGTCGGGGCTGTCCGCCTTGAGCTGGACGACGTCACCGGCCCAGGCGACACAGGCCGCGAAGTCGCCGCTGGTCAGGTCCGAGGTGTAGTCGTTGCCGGTGAAGCGGCGGATCTGGCCCTTGTCGACGGCCTTCTGCAGGCGCGCGATGGCCGCGTCGTAGTCGTCGGCGGTGAAGTCCGCCGGGTCCTTGCCCATGTCGAGCAGCGTCATGCCGACGCTGTCGCGCATCTCCGAGAGGAAGCCCACCCGGCCCTTGAGCTTGGGGTTGTCGAGCAGATCGGAGACCGACTTCACCTCGACGCCGTCGAGGGCCTTCTTGTTGTACGCGATGACGGTCGAGATGCCCTGCCAGACGTACGAGTAGGCGCGGCCCGGGTCCCAGTCGGGGCTGCGGAACTGGGCCGACAGGTTGGCGTAGGCGTGCGGCAGGTTGCTCGGGTCGAGCTTCTGCGCCCAGCCGAGGCGGATGAGGCGGGCGGCCAGCCAGTCGGTGAGGACGATCAGGTCGCGGCCGGTGTCCTGGCCCGCGGCGAGCTGCGGCTTGATCTTGCCGAAGAACTCGTTGTTGTCGTTGATGTCCTCGCTGTACCTGACCTTGATGCCGGTCCGCTGTGCGAACCGGTCCAGGGTCGGGTGGTGCTTGCCGCTGTCGTCGACGTCCATGTACTCGGTCCAGTTGGAGAAGTTCACCGTCTTCTCCTTGGCCGAGTGGTCCTCTGCCGAGACGCCGCCCTGCGTCTGGCCGGCGGCGGGGATGCCGCAGGCGCTCAGCGTGCCGAGTCCGCCGGCCGCGAGCGCACCGCCCGCCGAGGCGCGCAGCAGGGACCGCCGGGTGAGGGAGGCCCTGCCGTTCTTGAAACTGCGCCTCATGGCGGCCCGTTGGACCGCGGACAGGCGGTCGGGCTCGTACTGCTCCATGCGCGTGGTGCCCTTTCGGAGGGTGGACGGCCGTTGGTCAGGCGGCCTGCATACGGCTATCGGTCCCCGAAAACGGTGCGGTGCCAGTCCTTGGCCGCCACCGCGGTGTTGTCGAACATGACGTGCTTGATCTGGGTGTACTCCTCGAACGAGTACGCGGACATGTCCTTGCCGTAGCCGGAGGACTTGTAGCCGCCGTGCGGCATCTCGCTGATGATCGGGATGTGGTCGTTGATCCAGACGCAGCCGGCCTTGATCTCGCGCGTGGCGCGGTTGGCCCGGTACACGTCGCGGCTCCAGGCGGAGGCTGCCAGGCCGTAGGGGGTGTCGTTGGCGAGCGCGAGGCCCTCGTCGTCGGTGTCGAACGGCAGCACGACCAGGACCGGACCGAAGATCTCCGACTGGACGACCTCGCTGTCCTGGGCCGCGTCGGCGATCAGGGTGGGCCGGTAGTAGGCGCCCTTGGCGAGCTCTCCCTCGGGTGCCTCGCCGCCGGTGACCACGCGCGCGTAGGCCCGCGCCCGGTCGACGAATCCGGCGACCCGGTCCCGCTGCACGTGCGAGATGAGCGGGCCGAGGTCGGTGCCCGCGGCGAAGGGGTCGCCGAGCCGGACGCTCTCCATGAGCGCCGCGGTCCGCTCCACGAAGGCCTCGTACAGCGGCCGCTGCACGTACGCGCGCGTGGCGGCGGTGCAGTCCTGCCCGGTGTTGATGAGGGACCCGGCGACCGCGCCGTGGGCGGCGGCCTCCAGGTCGGCGTCGTCGAAGACCACGAAGGGCGCCTTGCCGCCGAGCTCCAGGTGGAGGCGCTTGACGGTGGCGGTGGCGACCTCGGCGACGCGCTTGCCGACGGCGGTGGAGCCGGTGAAGGAGGTCATGGCCACGTCGGGGTGGCCGACGAGGTGCTCCCCGGCCTCCTTGCCGGTGCCGGTGACGATGTTGATCACGCCGTCGGGGATCCCGGCGTCGGTGGCCGCCTGGGCGAAGAGCAGCGAGGTCAGCGGGGTGAGCTCGGCGGGCTTCAGGACGACGGTGTTGCCCGCGGCGATCGCCGGGAGGATCTTCCAGGCGGCCATCTGGAGGGGATAGTTCCAGGGCGCGATCGAGCCGACGACGCCGATGGGCTCACGCCGGACGTAGGAGGTGTGGTCACCGGAGTACTCACCGGCCGACTGGCCCTGCAGGTGCCGTGCGGCACCGGCGAAGAAGGCGGCGTTGTCGATGGTCCCGGGGACGTCGAACTCGCGGGTCAGCTTCAGCGGCTTGCCGCACTGGAGCGACTCGGCCCGGGCGAAGTCCTCGGCCCGGTCGGCGAGGACCGCGGCGAACCGGTGCAGGGCGTCGGACCGCTCGCCGGGGGTGGCTCCCGCCCAGCCGGGGAAGGCCGCGCGGGCGGCGGCGACGGCCCGGTCGACGTCGGCCGTGCCCGCCAGTTCGTAGGTGAGGACCTCCTCGCCCGACGCCGGGTCGACGACCGCGTGCGTGCGGCCGGAGGTGCCCCTGGTCAGGTGCCCCGCGATGAACTGCGCGCCCTGCGCGAAGCGCTCCTCGGCCGGGAATCGGTCCGGGGTGGCAGTGCCCGGGATGTGCATGTCGCTCTCCTCCGTGTCCCCTGGCGGGGCCGGCGTGGCTCAGGCTCGATTTGAGTGCCGATCCTGACAGAGGTATGGGACTCCAACAAGTGATTCCGTTGTTGATTTTTGGTTACGCGACGGAATCTGTCGACCAGGTGTCGAGTTCGCCGCGAAAAGGCAGGACGCTGTGTCAGTGGTGCGTGCCAGACTCGCGTGCATGGAGGAGATCACGGGGGCGATCGGCTCGCAGGAGGCCCTGATCAGGGCGGTCCGGGCGGGAGCGAGGATCAGGTATCTGCATTTCTGGGGGCACCGGCCGCGGCCGGACGGCCGGATCGGGGCGAGCTGTCTGAGCCAGTGGTGGCCGGCGCCGTTCACGGTCGACGGCGTCACCTACGCGACGGCCGAGCACTGGATGATGGCGGGCAAGGCGCGGCTCTTCGATGACGCGCAGGCCGAGCGGGCCGTGCTGGCCGCGAGGCATCCCGCCGAGGCGAAGAAGGCGGGGCGGCTGGTCCGCGGCTTCGACGAGGCGGTGTGGGCGCGGGAGCGGTTCCGGATCGTGGTGGAGGGCAGTGTCCACAAGTTCGCCGCGCATCCCGAGCTCCAGGCGTATCTGCTGGGCACCGGCGAGCTGGTGCTGGTGGAGGCGAGCCCCGTGGACCGGGTGTGGGGCATCGGGCTGGCCGCGGGCGACGAGGCGGCGGGCGATCCGCAGCGGTGGCGGGGACCCAATCTGCTCGGGTTCGCGCTGATGGAGGCGCGGGAGCGGCTGCGGACGGCGGGAGCATGACGAAGGGGCCGGTCCCTCAGGGCCGGCCCCGTCGCGTCGCTTCGTTCAGGAGGCCGCGCCCAGTCCGCCCATGATGCCGGCGAACAACAGGAAGCCCAGCAGAGGGAGGATCACGGTGGCGATGATGCCGCAGACCAGTCCCGCGGTCGCCGCGCCCTTGTTCGTGGCCTCACCGCGGGTGGCCCTGCCGCGGCCGATGGCGCCGAAGATGATCGCGAGAATGCCGAGGATCACGCCGAAGAACCACATGATGAACGTCACGCTGCACACCACGCCGATGATGCCCAGCACCAGTCCCGTGGTGCCCATGCCGTTGCTCGGCTGCGCGGGCATCCCGTAGCCGGGTGCCTGCGGGTAGCCCACGGGCGGCGCCGCCGGGTAGCCGGGGCCGCCCTGGGGGTAGCCGTAGCCGGGGGCGGCGGGGGGCTGCTGCGGATAGCCGTAGCCGGGTGTGCCCGGAGGCTGCTGCGGGGGCTGGCCCGGCGGGCCGAAGCCACCGGGAGGCGGGTTGCTGTAGGACATGGACGTTCTCCCCTCCGTTGTCAGACCAGGGCATCGTAGTGGCCAAGTCGGCCTCACACAGCCTGTGTTTCAGCGGAGGGACGGGGCGGTGGCCACCGGGCCGAGGGTGCCGTACGGATCGTCGTCGGAGCTGTCGCTGTTGATCGCGGCGGTGATGCCGACGGCGATCAGGACGATCACCACGATGCCGAGGATGATCCCGATGATGCCCATGATCAGACCGGCCTGGGCCTGGCCGTGGTTGGTGGCCACTCCGGCCTCGGCCCGCTTGCGGCCCTTGATGCCGAAGACGACGGCGAGGATGCCGGTGACCAGGGAGACCACGCCGTAGAGGCAGAACAGGGTGCAGGAGATGATGCCGAGCACCATCGCGGCGACACCCATGCCGTTCTGCGGGGCCGCGGGCATGCCGGGCCAGCCGTAACCGGTCTGCGGGTAGCCGGGGTAGCCGTAGCCGCCGGTCGCTCCCGGGCCGGTGGGGGCCACGGGCGGGGGCGGGACGGCACCGGGGCCGGGTCCGGACGGGTCGTACTGCGGCGTCCCCGTCGGCGGCGTGAAGCCCGGCATGGAGGTGACCGTGGCCTGGTCGTGGACGGACGGCGGCTGCGGCGTCTGGTTCTTGTCGAGCGAGGGCTTGCTCTCCGGCGGCGCCCACGGGTCGTGGCTGCCTCCGTCGGGCTGCGTCGCGTCCGTCATCCTGCGGTCCCCCCTGGGTCGATCGTCCCGTCATGCTACGGGGCCGGTCGGTGCGTGCCACAGTGCGGGGTGCGCGGGTACCGGCCGCGACCGCGGGGTGGAGCCGCGCATCGCGGGGTGGAGCCGCGCACCACGCGGTGAAGCCGCCCAGCACGCGGTGAAGCCGCGCACCACGCGGTGAAGCCGCCCAGCACGCGGTGAAGCCGCGCATCGCGGGGCCCGCGTCCTCGGGGGGTACCGAACCGCGCGGCATACGATGAAGGCGCGTCAATCGATCAGCCGATCACCCGCGCCCCGCCCGCCGCATGCCGGCGGTGGCGCCGTTCCGGGGAGGAACC
This sequence comes from Streptomyces sp. NPDC059696, assembly GCF_042733745.1. Taxonomy (NCBI): domain Bacteria; kingdom Bacillati; phylum Actinomycetota; class Actinomycetes; order Kitasatosporales; family Streptomycetaceae; genus Streptomyces; species Streptomyces sp. NPDC059696. Next base: position 97,540 of record NZ_JBHWFG010000017.1, on the reverse strand, counting down.
CTTGACCGAGCATCTTGTCGACCCCCACGCCCCACGCGACCTGAAGGCCTTCATCGCCGAGCTGCCCAAGGCCGAACTGCACGTCCACCACGTGGGCTCCGCCTCTCCCCGGATCGTCTCCGAACTGGCCGCGCGGCACCCGGACTCGAAGGTGCCGACCGATCCCGAAGCCCTGGCCGACTACTTCACCTTCACCGACTTCGCGCACTTCATCGACGTGTACCTGTCGGTCGTGGACCTCATCCGCACCCCGGAGGACGTCCGGCTGCTGACGTACGAGGTCGCCCGCGACCTGGCCCGGCAGCAGGTGCGCTACGCCGAGCTGACCATCACCCCCTTCTCGTCCACCCGGCGCGGCATCGACGAGCAGGCCTTCATGGACGCGATCGAGGACGCCCGCAAGGCCGCCGAGTCCGAGTTCGGGACCGTGCTGCGCTGGTGCTTCGACATCCCCGGCGAGGCGGGCCTGGCGGCCGCCGAGGAGACGACCCGGCTCGCCACCGACGACCGGCTGCGCCCGGAGGGCCTGGTCTCCTTCGGCCTCGGCGGGCCCGAGATCGGCGTCGAGCGGCCGCAGTTCAAGCCGTACTTCGACCGGGCGATCGCCGCCGGGCTGCACTCCGTACCGCACGCCGGCGAGACGACCGGACCGCAGACGGTGTGGGACGCGCTGACCCACCTGCGGGCCGAGCGCATCGGGCACGGCACCAGTTCCGCGCAGGATCCCCAGCTGCTCGCGCACCTCGCCGAGCACCGGATCCCGCTGGAGGTGTGCCCGACCTCGAACATCGCCACGCGGGCGGTGCGCACCCTCGACGAGCACCCGATCAAGGAGTTCGTACGGGCCGGGGTCCTGGTGACCGTCAACTCCGACGACCCGCCGATGTTCGGCACCGACCTCGACAACGAGTACGCGGTCGCCGCCCGGCTCCTGGACCTCGACGAGCGGGGGCTGGCCGACCTGGCGAAGAACGCCGTCGAGGCCTCCTTCCTCGACTCGGCGGGCAAGGCGCGCATCGCCGGCGAGATCGACGCGTACACCGCGCGGTGGCTCGCCCGGTGACGCCCTCCCCGATCGCCGTCGCCCACCGCGGCGACCCCTACCGCGTCCGCGAGAACACCGTCGCCTCGCTGCGTTCCGCCCTGCGCCGGGGCGCGGACGCGGTGGAGATCGACGTACGGCTCACCCGGGACGGCGTGCCGGTGCTGTTGCACGACGGGACGCTGAAGCGGCTGTGGGAGCACGAACGGCCTGTGTCGGCCCTGTCCTGCGAGGAGGTGCGCGGGCTGACCGGCGGCGGGGTGCCGACCCTGGCCGAGGCACTGGAGGCGACCGCGGGCCACCGGGTGATGATCGACCTGCCCGGATCGCCCGACGTGCGGGCGGTGCGCCGGATCACGGACGTCGTGGCGGACGCCGGGGCGGCCGAGCGCGTCTACTACTGCGCGGGCGCCGACGCCATGCTCGCCGTGCGCGCGGCGGACCCGGCCGCCGAGATCGCCCTGACGTGGACGACGCTGGCCCCGCCCCGGCCGGTGCTGCTGGAGGCGATCCGCCCGCGCTGGCTCAACTACCGCTTCTCCCTGGTGGACCGGCCCCTCGCCGACCGCGTGCACCGCGAAGGCCACCTGCTGTCCGTCTGGACTCCCGACACCCGGCGCTCCATGCGGCGGCTGCTGGAGGCGGGCGTGGACTCGATCACGACGAACCGCGTCGACGTGCTGTGCGCTGCCCGCGCGAGCGCTGCGGCACCGTCGCCGGACCGGCCGGGGTCGCGCGCGTGAGGTGAGGTGGCCCCGGGGAGCCGCCCGTGCCCGTGCCGCGGACCGGCGTGCGGGTCACCCGGCCCTCAGACGCCCGGCACGGGCACGGCCACCGGCGCGGTCAGCTCCTCCAGCCGCTTGATCCGCCGCCGTACGACGTACAGCGGGATCACCCCGAACACCCCGAAGGCCATGTCGATCACCGACCACCAGAAGGGGATGCCGCGGATCAGTCCGCAGATCAGGGCGAGCGGGACGATGCCCGCGCAGGCGATCATCCCGAACTCGACGACCCAGATGTTGCGGACCGGGTCACGGTAGGGCCCGTAGAAGGCGACCGCGATCACCAGGTGCGCGAAGGCCAGCCAGTCCGTGCCGTAGAGGAGGAAGGGGTATGCGGCGTCGGCCTCGTCGAGACCGGCCCGGACCCGCGCGATCCAGTCCGTCAGCCCCGGCAGGTGGTCGCCGACGGACAGCGCCCGCAACAGGTCCTCGGTCCAGCGCAGTTCGTGGACCAGGGGGAAGGCGGTGGCGCCGCTGAGCACCAGACACACCACGAAGAAGACCAGCCACGCACGGATGCCCTTCAGCAGGGCGGCTCTGTCGCTCATGAGCGCACTCTACGCCTGCAATTGAACACGTTCAAAAACGGGGTTCACCCGGCACTGGACCTCCCCGGCACGCGAACGGCCCCGGACGGAGAGGAACCGTCCGGGGCCGCTCAGCGGTACGGGAAGGGGCTATGCGTCCAGCGACGTCATCACGTGCTTGATCCGCGTGTAGTCCTCGAAGCCGTAGCCCGAGAGGTCCTTGCCGTAGCCGGACTTCTTGAAGCCGCCGTGCGGCATCTCGGCGACCAGCGGGATGTGCGTGTTGATCCACACGCAGCCGAAGTCGAGCTTCTTGGACATCCGCATGGCGCGGCCGTGGTCCTTGGTCCACACCGAGGAGGCCAGCGCGTACTCGACGCCGTTGGCCCACTCCACGGCCTGCTCCTCGTCGGAGAAGGACTGCACGGTGATGACCGGGCCGAAGACCTCCTTCTGGATGATCTCGTCGGTCTGCTTCAGGCCCGAGACGACGGTCGGCGCGTAGAAGTAGCCCTTGTCGCCGACCCGCTTGCCGCCGGCCTCCACGCGCGCGTGCGCGGGCAGCCGGTCGATGAAGCCCTCGACCTGCTTGAGCTGGTTGGGGTTGTTGAGCGGGCCGAACAGCACGTCCTCGTCGTCCGGCTGGCCGGTCTTCGTCTCGGACGCGGCCTTCGCCAGCGCGGAGACGAACTCGTCGTGGATGGACTCGTGGACGAGCACGCGCGTGGCGGCGGTGCAGTCCTGGCCGGCGTTGAAGTAGCCCGCGACCGAGATGTCCTCGACGGCCTTGGCGATGTCGGTGTCCTCGAAGACGAGGACCGGGGCCTTTCCGCCCAGTTCCAGGTGGACGCGCTTGACGTCCTTGGAGGCGGACTCGGCGACCTGGATGCCGGCCCGGACGGAACCGGTGATGGACGCCATCGCCGGCGTCTCGTGCTCGACCATCATGCGGCCGGTCTCGCGGTCGCCGCAGATGACGTTGAAGACACCCTTGGGGACGATCGAGCCGATGATCTCGGCGATGAGGACCGTCGAGGCGGGGGTGGTGTCGGACGGCTTCAGCACGACGGTGTTGCCCGCCGCGATCGCCGGGGCGAACTTCCACACGGCCATCATCATCGGGTAGTTCCACGGCGCGACCTGCGCGCAGACGCCGACCGGCTCCCGGCGCACGATGGAGGTCAGGCCCTCCATGTACTCACCGGCCGAGCGGCCCTCCAGCATCCGCGCCGCACCCGCGAAGAAGCGGATCTGGTCGACCATCGGCGGGATCTCCTCGGAGCGGGTCAGGCCGATGGGCTTGCCCGTGTTCTCCACCTCGGCCGCGATCAGCTCCTCGGCGCGCTCCTCGAAGGCGTCCGCGATCTTCAGCAGGGCCTTCTGGCGCTCGGCGGGCGTGGTGTCGCGCCAGCCGGGGAAGGCCTCGGCGGCCGCCGCCATCGCGGCGTCCACGTCCGCCTGCCCGGACAGCGGAGCGGTCGCGTAGGCCTCGCCCGTCGCGGGATTGACCACCTCAGTGGTCCGTCCGTCGGCGGCGTCCCGGAACTCACCGCCGATGTAGTTGCGCAGACGACGCAGCTCGGTGCTCACTGCCGGCCCTCCAGTTTCGGATGTCCATTACTTGAGACACCACCCTAGTCGGCGCACCCACGTTTTCAACACCCCCGCTCCCTTCGATCGTGCGGAATCCGCAGGCTCGGGGCATCCAAACAACGAATTTCATCGATCGAGGCTTGCGGAAGTGTCGAGACCTCGTGCACAGTGACCCCGTGGCCAGTCGAAGCGCAGACCAGAAGGGCTCGCGAGAGCACCGCGAGCCCTCCCGCGAGTCCAGGAACGGCAGCTCGCCGCAGCTGGACGCCGTGTCCCTCGCCATCATCGAGCAGCTCCAGGAGGACGGCCGCCGACCGTACGCCGCCATCGGCAAGGCCGTCGGCCTGTCGGAGGCGGCCGTGCGCCAGCGCGTCCAGAAGCTGCTCGACCAGGGCGTGATGCAGATCGTCGCCGTCACGGACCCGCTCACCGTGGGCTTCCGCAGGCAGGCGATGGTCGGGGTCAACGTCGAGGGCGACGTGGAGTCGGTCGCGGACGCGCTGTCGGCCATGTCCGAGTGCGAGTACGTGGTGATGACCGCGGGCTCGTTCGACCTGATGGTGGAGATCGTCTGCGAGGACGACGACCACCTTCTGGACGTCATCAACAAACGCATACGGGCCGTGCCCGGAGTGCGCTCCACCGAGAGCTTCGTCTACCTCAAGCTCAAGAAGCAGACCTACATGTGGGGAACCCGATAATCGTGAGGACCCGATAGCCGTGAGCAAGGACCTCTCCCAGTCCGCGTACGACCACCTGTGGATGCACTTCACGCGCATGTCGTCGTACGAGAAGGCCCCCGTCCCCACCATCGTCCGGGGCGAGGGCACGTACATCTACGACGACCAGGGCAAGCGCTACCTGGACGGCCTGGCCGGTCTCTTCGTGGTGCAGGCCGGGCACGGCCGGGTGGAGCTCGCCGAGACCGCCTTCAAGCAGGCGCAGGAGCTCGCGTTCTTCCCGGTGTGGTCCTACGCCCACCCCAAGGCCGTCGAGCTGGCCGAGCGCCTCGCCCACCACGCCCCGGGCGACCTGAACAAGGTCTTCTTCACCACCGGCGGCGGCGAGGCCGTCGAGACCGCCTGGAAGCTCGCCAAGCAGTACTTCAAGCTGGTCGGCAAGCCCACCAAGCACAAGGTCATCTCCCGCGCGGTCGCCTACCACGGCACCCCGCAGGGCGCCCTGTCCATCACCGGTCTGCCGGCCCTGAAGGCTCCCTTCGAGCCGCTGGTGCCGGGCGCGCACAAGGTGCCCAACACCAACATCTACCGCGCCCCGATCTTCGGCGACGACCCGGAGGCCTTCGGCCGCTGGGCCGCCGACCAGATCGAGCAGCAGATCCTCTTCGAGGGCCCGGACACCGTCGCCGCGGTCTTCCTGGAGCCCGTGCAGAACGCCGGCGGCTGCTTCCCGCCCCCGCCCGGCTACTTCCAGCGCGTGCGCGAGATCTGCGACCAGTACGACGTGCTGCTCGTCTCGGACGAGGTCATCTGCGCCTTCGGCCGTCTGGGCACGTACTTCGCCTGCGACAAGTTCGACTACGTGCCGGACATGATCACCTGCGCCAAGGGCATGACCTCGGGCTACTCCCCGATCGGCGCCTGCATCATCTCCGACCGCCTGGCCGAGCCGTTCTACAAGGGCGACAACACCTTCCTGCACGGCTACACCTTCGGCGGCCACCCGGTCTCGGCGGCCGTGGGCCTGGCCAACCTCGACCTGTTCGAGCGCGAGAACCTCAACCAGCACGTCCTGGACAACGAGGGCAAGTTCCGCGCCACCCTGGAGAAGCTCCACGACCTGCCGATCGTCGGCGACGTCCGCGGCAACGGCTTCTTCTACGGCATCGAACTCGTCAAGGACAAGGCCACCAAGGAGTCCTTCAACGAGGCCGAGACCGAGCGCGTCCTGTACGGCTTCCTCTCCAAGAAGCTCTACGAGAACGGCCTGTACTGCCGGGCCGACGACCGCGGTGACCCGGTCGTCCAGCTCGCGCCGCCGCTGATCTCCGACCAGTCGACGTTCGACGAGATCGAGCAGATCCTGCGCGCCACCCTCACGGAGGCGTGGACGAAGCTCTGACGCCCGTCGCTCAGATCGTCTGCCTGGATGATCAACACCGGCCCCGGTGCCGCCCGTTCGAGTGAGAAACGGCGGCCCGGGGCCGCGTGCTGTCCAGTGCCGTGCCGCCTTCTGCCTAGCGTGCCCAGTGACCGATCGGCCCTGCCTTCGTTCCCCCGCACGGGGGATGGCACGGGAACTACGGATCTGAACCGAGGTGTACGCGCATGGAGGCCCCGCCGGACAACGACGTGCTCTGGGCACGCGCCCTGCACTTCCAGCACGACGACGGCTCACCCGCGCTCTGCGGCGTCTCGCTGGGCGTCCGCGAGGGCGAGATCCTCGCCCTGAGCGGCCCACGCGGCAGCGGCAAGACGACCCTGCTGCGGTGCCTGTCCGGTCTGGTGCCCGTACGGCGCGGCGAGGTCTGGTTCAACAGTGTGCCCGTGCACACCATGGGGCCTCTCACCCGCGAGCGGCTGCGCCGCGACCGGTTCGGCTGGATCGACCCGGTCCCCTCCCTGGTCCCGGAGCTGAACGCCTGGGAGAACACCGCCCTGCCGCTGATGCTGCGCGGTACCAGCCGGCGCCGTGCCAAGACCGCGGCCCTGGAGTGGCTGGAGCGTCTCGACATCGGGGACAGCGCCCGCAAACGGCCCCACCAGCTGGTCCAGGCCGAGCGCCAGCGGGTCTGCATCGCCCGCGCGCTGGCCCCCGCGCCCTCGGTGCTGTTCGCCGACGAGCCCACGGCGCCCCTGCACCGCGCCGACCGCGCCCATGTGCTGCGCACCCTCACCACCGCCGCCCGCTCCCACCGCATCACCGTCGTCCTGGCCACCCACGACGCGGAGACCGCGGCCCTCGCCGACCGCACGGTGTCCCTGCTCGACGGGCGACGCGTGCAGACGGTGCACCTGCCGCCGGTCGCCGAGACCAGCCAGCAGGAAGGCCGGGCCGCGTGCTCGCTCTCCGTCTGACCCGCGGCGCCCACCCGACCGTCCAGCTGCGCCGCCTCCTGGTCGCGGCCGCCTCGGCGGGCACGGGCTTCCTGCTGCTCTGCGCCCTCGGCTACGCGCTGGGCCACCCCGGCTCCCCCGGATCCGCCGCACTGCGACTGGCCTGGTGCGCGGCCCCGCTGGCCGCCACGGTGTACTTCGCGGTCGCCGTCGCCCGTACCGACCCCGGCACCAAGCCCCGCGCGGCGCTCTCGGCCATCGGTCTCGGCCCGGTGCGCATGATGGCCGTGTCGGCGACCACGACGGCCCTGTCCTGCACGCTCGGTTCGATGCTGGCCCTGCTCGCCTTCCTGCACCTGCGGGGCGACCTGACCGGCATGCCCTTCGACGGCGCCGCCGCCGAGTCCCTCGCCGCGGGGCGATCCCTGCCGCTGCCGGGCGCGCTGACCCTGCTGGCGCTCGTGCCCGTCGGCGCGTCGGTGGCCGTGGCCCTGGCCCTGCGGCCGCGTGAGACGGCGCCGGGCGGGGCCCGGTCGGCCCGGACGTACGGCCGGTTCGGCGCGTACCGGCGCACCAGCACCCGCGAGACGTTCGGGGCGTACGGCAGGTTCGGCCGGCAGATCGTGCGGCCCACGGGCGGCTCCGCCGCCGAGCCCGCCGCGAAGAGCGGCCCCCCTGCGGCCCGGACGAGCGAGTCGGCCCCGGCCGCGGTCGCGGCCCCCGGTGGGACGGTGAGCGCGGTCGCGGACCCCGCCCGGCCACGGACGGCGCAGCCGGACGCCACGGACCCGGCCGCAGCGCAGGCCGCTGCCGCGAGTGCCGGCCCCGCGCACGCGGCCGCACGGGAAGCGGGCGCCCCGGCCGGCGGTCCGGCCCAGTGGCTCAGCCCGCGCGCGGCGGACCCGGACGCGGCCGGCGCCATCAGCCCGGCCGGCGCCCTGGCGCAGCACCCGGACCCGCACGGCGCCCCCGCCGAGGGCCCCGAGGGTTCCGCCGCTCCCGACGCGGTCCTGCCGGACACCATCGCCGCCCCCTCCGGTCTGCCCTGGGGCATCACCGTGCTGGCCGCGGGACTGGCCGTGGAGAGCTACACGAGCCGTACCGCCCCCACGCCCCCCGATCTCTCCTTCTCCGGGGCCTCCCCCGGTGTGATGGCGGGCTGGACGCTGGCCGTCGTCGGCCTGGCCCTGGCCGGTCCGGGCCTGACCCACCTGTGCGGACGGCTGCTCCAGTCGGCCCGCCCCGGCGCCCTGCGGCTCCTGGCCGGCCGCATCCTGATGGCGGAGTCCGTGCGCATCGGGCGTCCCCTCGGCGTCGTCTGCGCGGTGCTGTCCGCCGCGTGGGCGATGGCGCTGCTGCACGCCCCGGACGGGCTCGCGCTCGGGCCGCTCACCACCCTCGGCGTGGTCCTCGTGACCGGCTGCACCACGGCGACGCTCCTCACGGCCGCCGTCGAGGCCCGGCAGGCCCGCGCCGGCACCACCGCGGCGCTGCTGCGCCTCGGCGCCCCCGCCTCCGTGCTGCGCGGCGCCGCCGCCCTGCGCGCGGGCGCGCTGCTCGCCCTGTTCGGCCCGCTGACCCTGACGGTCGCGGAACTGGCGGCGCTGCCCCTGGCGCGCTGAGCCCCGGGTCCGCCGGAAACCCGTACGAGAAAAATCTCCGTACGGCGATGAGTTCCGGACCGGCCCCCGGTCCATCCCCGCGTAACGACACGGACTGGATGGGAGCGACCTCACATGTACCAGCAGATGATCTTCGTGAACCTGCACACCAACGACCTCGGCGCCTCGAAGCAGTTCTTCACGCGGCTGGGCTTCGCGATCAACGAGCAGTTCAGCGACGACTCCACCGCCTCGGTCGTGATCAGCGACACCATCGTGGTCATGGTGCACACCAGCGAGAAGTACCTCCAGTTCACCAAGAAGGAGATCGCTGACTCGACGAAGACCAGCGAGGTGCTGCTCGCGCTGAGCGCCGAGAGCCGGGAGAAGGTCGACGAGCTGGTCGACAAGGCGGTCGCGGCGGGCGGTTCCGTCTCGGGCGAGACCCAGGACCACGGTTTCATGTACGGCCGCGCCTTCGACGACCCGGACGGCCACACCTTCGAGGTCGTGTGGATGGACCCCGCGGCCGTCCAGGGCTGAGGTGCGCTGTGCCAGCATGGGCGGGTGCAGACGATGCCCGCCCATGCGGCCCACCATGACGACCGTGAGATAGAGACCCTCGAGGAGTTCGACGCGACCGTCTCGGCGCGCGGCACCCTCGCCGGGTACCGCGTCCAGGCCGTCGACCTGACGGACCGTACGCGCGAGCTGCTCACCACGGACACCGCGGGCGCGGTCTTCCTCGGCTGCGCGATGCGCGAGGACGCGGACGCGAAGGTCCGGGCCGAAGGCGCCCTGGTCTTCCCGCCGGTCCCGGGTCTGCCGTTCGACCCCTACCGCGGTCTGGTCTACTCCCCGGACGAACTCTTCGCGTCGCTGGCCGACGGCTACGAGGCCACGCCCGACGCCCTCGCCTACGCCTGGTTCCAGCGCACCAAGGCGGACCGCGACATCTACGCGTCCATGCTGCGCGCGGTCCACGACGACTCCGTCTCGGACGCGCTCGACGAACTGCTGTCCGGGGCCCGGGTGGTGGGCGTCATGGGCGGCCACGCGATGGCCCGGGGCACCGAGGAGTACGCCGGTGCCGCACGGCTCGGCAGGGAACTGACCCGCGCCGGTTTCACGGTCGCCACCGGCGGCGGCCCGGGTGCCATGGAGGCGGCGAACCTCGGCGCCCACGCCGCCCCCTTCGACGACGAGATGCTCACCGAGTCCCTCGAACTGCTCGGCAAGGCACCGCACTTCACACCGTCGATCACCCAGTGGGCGTCGGCCGCCTTCGAGATACGCGCCCGTTGGCCCCAGGGCGGCCGCTCGGTGGGCATCCCGACCTGGTTCTACGGCCACGAGCCGCCCAACGCCTTCGCGTCCCACATCGCCAAGTACTTCGCCAACGCCACCCGCGAGGACGGCCTGCTGGCCCGGTCCACCGCGGGTGTGGTGTTCCTGCCGGGCGCCGCCGGGACCCTGCAGGAGATCTTCGACAACGCGACGCCCAACTACTACGAGTCGCGCGGCGAACCGACGCCGATGGTGCTGGTGAACCGTACGCACTGGACGGAGCGGCTGCCCGCGTGGCCGCTGCTCCGGTCGCTGGCCGCGGGGCGCTCGATGGAGCAGCGGATCGCGCTCGTGGAGCGGATCGAGGAGGCGCCCGAGGCGTTGAAACGTCTCGGCGGTTAATAAGAAGGCAAAGCAACTGCTTGCAGCCTGCATATGCGTTGACACTACTTATGCAGCGCTTATAGACCTGTGAGCCTCACGGTAGTGCTGATGTCCGGTCAGCACGGCCGCAGCCCCCCGCTTCAGCAATCCTGCAAAGGACAAACGTGACAGTTCTGTCCGTATCCCGCCGCGCGCGTACCGTGCGCATCCTCGGTGTCGTCGCCGCCTCGGCCGCGCTCGCGCTCGGCACCGCCGGCAACGCACTCGCCTGCGACATCAGCGAGTTCTCCGCCGAGGCGAAGTGTGACGGCGACAAGGGCGTCATCACCGTCACCGACGTCGACCCCGCCGGCATCCCGGCGACGGTCACCGTGTACCTGGAGAACAACGGCGCCGACGTGAAGAAGGTCGGCGAGCAGGTGGTCAAGGGCTCGCGCGAGGGCACCACCATCACCTTCGCCGACGACTGGAAGCCGAACGCCGAGTACCGCATCCACGTCAAGGCCGCCAAGTACGTCGACGAGGACATCAAGCCGAACCTCGTCACCCCGGCCACGGCCTGCAAGAAGGAGGAGGAGCCCCCGGCTTCGACTCCCCCGGCGACCCCGACCCCGTCGGCGTCCCCGTCGAAGCCGGCCGAGGAGAGCGAGAGCCCCGCTCCGGAGCCGTCGGAGAGCCAGAGCTCCTCGCCCGCGGGCAACGCGCCCGCCCCGGCCGGTGACTCCAACCTCGCCGAGACCGGTGCCGACTCCAACACCGGCCTCATCGCCGGGATCGCGGCGGCCCTGGTCGTCGTCGGCGGCGGTGCGGTGTTCTTCGGCATGCGCCGCCGCGGAGCGAACAGCGACAGCTGACGTCCGCACACCTCGTGACGTGGCCCGTCCCCCCACCGGGGGGCGGGTCACGTCCCGTGTGCACCGCAGGCCGCGGACGATCAGCCGAGCACCACGACGTCCGCCGCGTCGAACTCCACGCCGACCTCGTCCCCGACCTCGGGTGCCGCCCGCAGCGCACACGCCGCCTCCAGCCGCGGGGCGTCCTGCGACTGCAGACGGACGGCGACGTGGGTGCCCTTGAAGGTGCGTGCGGTCACCGTGCAGCGCAGGCCCGACTCGGCGGGCACCAGCCGCACCCCGGCAGGCCGCACCAGCAGCGTGCGGGTGCCCTGCGAAGCGCCCTCCGGCACCGGCACCTTGCCCCAGGGCGTGTCCGCCGCCTCCGCTCCGACGGTCGCCTCGACCACGTTCTCGAAGCCCAGGAAACGCGCGACGAAGGCGTCGGCGGGCCGCTGCCACACCTCGAGAGGCGTGCCGGACTGGGCGATCCGCCCGTCCCGCATCACCACGACCCGGTCGGCCAGCGCGAAGGCCTCCCCCTGGTCGTGCGTCACGGCGAGCACGGTCGTACCCAACCGGCCGAACAGTTCCTTCAGTTCGACGACCAGCCGCTCCCTCAGTGACCGGTCGAGCTGGCCCAGCGGCTCGTCCAGCATCAGCAGCCGCGGGCTCGGCGCGAGGGCCCGGGCCAGCGCCACCCGCTGCTGCTCCCCGCCGGACAGTGAGGCGACGGCCCGGCGGCCCGCATCCGGCAGCCCCACGAGGTCCAGCAACTCCTGGACTCGTTCGGGCCGTTGCGGTCTCGGCTCGCCGCGCATCCGCAGCCCGAACGCCACGTTGCCCGCCACGTCCCGCTGCGGGAACAGCTGATGATCCTGGAACATCAGCCCGACGCCCCGCCGGTGCGCGGGCACGCCCGCCTGGTCACGCCCGTCGAGCACCACCCGGCCGGCGTCGAGCGGCTGCAACCCGGCCACCGCCCGCAGCAGCGTCGACTTGCCGCTGCCGCTCGGCCCGAGCACACACACGATCTCGTGCTCGGCGACCTCCAGATCGACGGCGTCCAGCACGGCACGCCCGCCGAAACGGACCGTCGCACCCTCCAGGCTCAGCAGCATCTAGAACTCCCCGGTCTGGTCCGTCCGCAGCCTCTCCAGCACCAGCAGGGCCACCGCGCACACCACCATCAGCATCGTCGAAAGGGCCATCGCCTGCCCGTAGTTCAGGTCACCGGGCCGGCCCAGCAGCCGGGCCACCGCCACCGGCAGCGTCGGCCGGTCGGGCCGCGCGATGAACACCGTCGCGCCGAACTCCCCGAGGGACACCGCGAAGGCGAACCCGGCCGCGATCAGCAGCGCCCGCCGCACCATCGGCAGGTCCACCTCCCGCCACACCCGCCAGGGCGAGGCCCCGAGCACCGAGGCCGCCTCCCGCAGCCGCACGTCCACCGCCCGCAGTACGGGCAGCATGGTCCGCACCACGAACGGCACCCCGACCAGCGCCTGCGCGAGCGGCACCAGGATCCAGGAGGACCTCAGATCCAGCGGCGGCTCGTCGAGGGAGATCAGGAAGCCGAAACCGACGGTCACCGCGGACACCCCGAGCGGCAGCATCAGCAGCGCGTCGAAGCCGCGCACGAACCGCCCGGCGTCCCGCCGGGTGAGCGCGACCGCGGCGAGCCCGCCGATCACCACGGCGATGAGCGTGGCGGCGACGGCGTACGACAGGGAGTTGCCGATCGCCTCGATCGGCGGGACCAGGAACACTCCCCCGTCCTGCCGGGTCAGGGCCCGGTAGTAGCCGAAGGCCGGGGCGTCCAGCGACCGCTGCACCAGCACGGCCAGGGGCAGCACCAGCAGCAGGGCGACGGTGACGAGCACCCCGCCGAGCAGCGCCCACTGCCCCGCGCCGCGCGGCCGGCGCACGGTCATGGACGCGTCCACCAGCCGCAGCGCGGTCTCCCGCCGCCGTACGGTCCAGGCGTGCACGACGAGGATCGCGCCCACCGCGACGAACTGGACGAGGGTCAGCACGGCCGCCGTCGACAGGTCGAAGATCTCCGACGTCTGCCGGTAGATCTCCACCTCCAGGGTGGAGAAGGTGGGCCCGCCGAGGATCTGCACGACACCGAACGAGGTGAAGGTGAACAGGAAGACCATCAGCGCGGCGGCGGCCACGGCCGGGGCGAGCGCGGGCAGGGTGACCCGACGCCAGGCCCGCAGCGGGGACGCCCCGAGCATCCGGGCGGCCTCCTCCTGCCGCGGGTCGAGCTGCGCCCAGAGCCCGCCGACGGTCCGGACGACGACCGCGTAGTTGAAGAAGACGTGCGCGAGCAGGATCGCCCACACGGTGGTGTCCAGCCGTACGCCCCACAGCTCGTCGAGCAGCCCGCCCCGCCCGACGAGCGCCAGGAACGCCGTGCCGACGACGACCGTCGGCAGCACGAACGGGACGGTCACGACCGCACGCAGGACCTGTTTGCCGGGGAAGTCGAAGCGCGCGAAGACGTACGCGCCGGGCAGCGCGACGAGCAGGGTCAACACCGTGGAGACCAGCGCCTGCCAGGTGGTGAACCACAGCACGTGCCGGACGTCGGACTGGGCGAGCACCTCCCCGATCCGCCCGAGGTGCCAGACCCCGTCGGCTTTCAGACCGCGCGCGACGATCGCGGCGACGGGGTAGGCGAAGAAGACGGCGAAGAACGCGACGGGCACGGCCAGCAGACCGAGCCGCGCCGCGCTCCCGCGCCGGGTGCGGGCTACTTCAGTACGAGTGACGTCCACGACTTGACCCACTGGTCGCGATGGTCGGCGATCTTCGCCGGGTCCATGGTCTCCGGGTCCTTCGCCTGCGGCCCGTACTTCACGAACTCCGGCGGCACCTGGGCGCCCTCGGTCACCGGGTAGACGAACATGTTGAGCGGCATGTCCTCCTGGAACGTCCTGCTGACCAGGAAGTCGAGGAAGGCCTTGCCGCCCTCGCTGTTCCTGGCGCCGGCCAGCAGCCCCGCGTACTCGACCTGCCGGAAGCAGGTGCCCTCGGCGACACCGGTCGGGGCGGTGCTCGGCTTCGGGTCGGCGTAGACGACCTCGGCGGGCGGCGAGGAGGCGTACGACACGACGAGCGGCCGGTCGCCCTTGGCCTTCCTGCCACTGGCCGAGCCGGAGAACTCCTGGTTGTAGGCCTGCTCCCAGCCGTCGACGACCTTCACGCCGTTGGCCTTGAGCTTCTTCCAGTAGCCCGCCCAGCTGTCGTCTCCGTACGCGGCGGCCGTGCCGAGCAGGAAGCCGAGCCCGGGCGAGGAGGCGGAGGCGTTCTCGGTGACGAGCAGGTTCTTGTACTGCGGCTTCACCAGATCGTCGAAGGTGCGCGGCGGCTGCAGCTTGTGGTCGGCGAAGTACTTCTTGTCGTAGTTGACGCAGATGTCGCCGGTGTCGACGGGCGTGACGCGGTGCTTGTCCTGGTCGACGCGGTACTCGGGCTCGACCCGCTCGGATCCCTTCGCCTCGTACGACTGGAACAGGCCGTTGTCGAGGGCGCGGGACAGCAGGGTGTTGTCGACGCCGAAGAGGACATCGCCCTGCGGGTTGTCCTTGGTCAGGATGGCCTTGTTCACGGCCTGGCCGGCGTCACCGTCCTTCAGGACGTTCACCTTGTAGCCGGACTGCTTCTCGAAGGCGGCGATGACGTCCTCGGACGCGGCCCACGAGTCGTGGCTGACGAGGGTCACGGTCTTGGGGTCGCCGGACCCCTGACCGCCGTCGGACGACCCGCAGGCGGCGAGCGTGCCGACCAGGCCGAGCCCGACGACCGCCGCCGTCATCCGCTTCTTGTTGTTGCTCACTGGATTCCTCCTGGAGGACCAGGAGAAGACGCGGCCCTGCCCGGGACTCCGGGTCCCGGGCAGGGCGCAACAGCTCGAGTGGTGACCGATCTCCCTACCCAGAATGACCTGGGCCAGGTTCGGAGGGTCTGCGGCCGTGTGCCGCACTCTCAGCGCTGTGGCGCTCCCCTGTCGGAATATGCAGGTGTGATGGTGAAGGTGCCTCTGTGAAGCTGTACTGACGACGGTCAGACTACCGTTCGGTGGCGGCGAGCTGACCACACGCCCCGTCGATCTCCTGACCTCGGGTGTCCCGGATCGTCACCGGCACACCATGGGCGGCGATGGCCTCCACGAACGCCTTCTCGTCCTCGGGCCGCGAGGCGGTCCACTTCGAGCCGGGCGTCGGGTTGAGCGGGATGAGGTTGACGTGCACGGGCTTGCCCTTGAGCAGCCGCCCGAGCCGGTCACCGCGCCAAGCCTGGTCGTTGATGTCCCGGATCAGCGCGTACTCGATGGACAGCCGGCGCCCGGACTTGGCGCTGTACTCGAACCCGGCGTCGAGCACCTCGCGCACCTTCCACCGGGTGTTCACCGGCACGAGGGTGTCGCGCAGCTCGTCGTCGGGGGCGTGCAGGGAGATCGCGAGCCGGCACTTGAAGCCCTCGTCGGCGAACCGGTGGATGGCCGGGACGAGTCCGACAGTGGAGACGGTGATGCCCCGCTGGGACAGGCCGAGGCCGTCGGGCTCGGGGTCGGTGAGGCGCCGGATGGACCCGATGACCCGGTTGTAGTTCGCGAGGGGCTCGCCCATGCCCATGAAGACGATGTTGCTGAGCCGGGCCGGTCCGCCGGGGACCTCCCCGTCCCGCAGGGCCCGCATGCCGTCGACGATCTGGTGCACGATCTCGGCGGTGGACAGATTGCGGTCCAGTCCCGCCTGCCCCGTCGCACAGAACGGGCAGTTCATGCCGCAGCCGGCCTGCGAGCT
Source organism: Streptomyces sp. NPDC059696 (assembly GCF_042733745.1). NCBI lineage: Bacteria > Bacillati > Actinomycetota > Actinomycetes > Kitasatosporales > Streptomycetaceae > Streptomyces > Streptomyces sp. NPDC059696. Next base: position 81,654 of record NZ_JBHWFG010000017.1, on the reverse strand, counting down.
GATGCACATGGTCACCCGGTCCGGGTAGCGCATCAGCACGGACTCGACGAGCGTCCCGTCGAACAGCCGCCACAGGGTCTTGCGCGTCGTGCCCTGGTCGGTCGACAGATGCCGTACGACGGTCATCAGCTCGGGCAGCAGCGCTTCCTGCAGCTTGCTGCGGGCACCGGCGGGGATGTCCGTCCACTGCTCCGGATCGTGCGCGTACCGCGCGAAGTAGTGCTGCGAGAGCTGCTTGGCACGAAACGGCTTCTCCCCGACGGCCGCGACGGCCTCCTTGCGCTCGGCAGGAGTGAGATCGGCAAGATGCCGCGGCGGCTTCTTGGCTCCGCGGGGGGCGACGAAAGTGAGTTCTCCGGGCTTAGGCATGGCCGTACCAGTGTCGCAGATCGATTCACGTGGCCTGCGGCCGAAGGGTCGCAGGGGGGTCGTTGACCGTCGTCATCTGTCGTCGTTGGCCACCCTCGGACGGCCCACAGACGGCCCGGCTCGGGGGTCACCCTGCGGCTATCGATAGCAGCAGGGGCCGCTAACGATAGCGGCAGTGATAGCGGCCAGAACCGCTAGTGACCAGCCTGTTAGCGAATAGCGGCCCGTCTGGGCAGGTCCTAGAATCGCGCCGTACAGCGACTCTGAGAGGGGCCCGGCCGGACCGCGTCGGGCCGCGTCGGGCCGCGTCGGGCCGATGCGGGTACGGGCGAGTGGGAGCTCCCTCACGCTCTGGTGGTGGGGTGTGCCCTCATGGCTGAGCGGCTGGTCGACGACATCTTCACCGCGCTCGACGAGCAGACGGTCGTCGTCCCGGGCACCGGCACCCTCGATGTGATCGTCCCGTCGCTGGCGAAGTCGCTGGCCGCCGTCCATGAACTCCCACCTGGCCTCCTACGCGGGCCTCGAAGCAGTCCGGCACGTCGATCCACGGCGAACACGCCCCCAAAGGCGGAAACCGGCAACTGAAACGGGCGATGTTCCTCTCCGCGTTCGCAGCCGTGCACGATCCCGCATCCCGCACCTACTACGACCGCTGCCGAGCCTTCGGCAAAACCCACACCCAGGCCCTCCTCCGCCTCGCCCGCCACCGCATCAGCGTCCTGTTCGCCATGCTCCGCGACGGAACCTTCTACGAGCCAAAGCGCCCTCGCTTGACGAAGAACTATTAGGGATAGACCGTAATCGACTACTCCACTTGCGGAAACCTCACAGCAGCAAGTGACGTAGTCGAGAATCACCAGACGAGAAAATATACGACTCCCCACGGGTTGCGATCAGCACGCCCGAAGGAGCATTTTTCCAATGGTCGGCAACTGGGGGGTGTATGACCGACTACCGCATCGTCGTCCATACGGCTGACATCGATGGGGCCGGAACAGATGCCAACGTGTACCTCACCCTGTTCGGGAGTGCTGGCAGCAGCGGCGAAGTCCAGATCGACTCACCCGCAGACGATTTCGAGCGAGGAAGCGTGTGCATCCGCTCATTTACCTTCCCGGAACTTGGATCGCTGGAGTCACTCCACGTTCGACACGACAACAGCGGCAGTCTTCCGGGATGGTTCCTGGACCGCATCGAAGTGACCAACGAGTCGGATGGTTCGGAGTGGTCATTCGAGTGCAACAGGTGGCTTTCCGAGACAGATGACGACGGCCGAATTGATCGGCGACTGAAGGCAACTCAAATAGATAGGTGGGGGAGAATGCCTGTCATTGTAGACAAGTACATCACCGTCGCAGAATGGAACACCGACGTCGACACCAACGTGAACCTCAAGAATGGCGACTGGGTCGACATCAGCGCAAGCGGCAGCATCTGGGCTGGCGTGTGGTTCACGGGCGAAAACGGCCCCAACGGCTGGACCGGATGGAGCGCCAGCAACGACAGTCCCCTTCCCGGTGCGGCGCCATTCAGTCTGCTCGGAAAGACGGCCGAGGACGGCTACTTCTTCATCGGCTCCTCCCTGCGGCGCCCCTATCGCAATGAGAGCCTTGGCCCGGGTGAAACGCGCCTGGCTCTACGCATCAACGACAACAAGCCCGGAAACGGGTCTGGCGCCTTCTCGGTGAGGATCCAGATCTGGCGCTGACGGGAACCTGCGTCAGCAAAGAAGCCTCACCATCACTCTGCTGAACGCCGTGACTGTGCCGCGGCCCAGTCCACCTGAGTTAGACCGATCTCGCGTGCCGACACGGCCCAGGGACGGCCCAGGGACGGCCCAGCAACAAGGGACAGGCCCTTCACCGTCGACAAACGTGCAGGTGGGGGGCCCGTCCAGGTCTTGCGCCTACGAGTTCTCCGGGCTTCGGCATAACCCTCCCTGTCGCAGATCAACTGCGGGTTCCCGGGCGGGAGTGGGGTGGGGGCGATCACCTGTGGGTGCCTGCTGTCAGTGCGGGCCGGCCCCGGACGGCTCAGAGGCGGCCCCGCTCCCATCACCTGATGGTTCCCCGCCACCCGTCCAGCCGGACCCTGACCTGGTGGTTGCGGTCGTTGTGCCGGGAGACCTCACCGCTGACCGGCTCTCCGAGCGCCGGTAGTGCCATGCCCGACGGCATGCGCGTGATCTCTGCCCAGCACTACGGCGTCCGGCGCACGGCCCACCCGTGCAAACCCCGAAAGGCCGGTGCCCGACAACTTCTCCGCTGACCTTGCTCCCCACCGGCGGAGCCCCAACAGCCACCACCCAGCCCGCCCGCTCACGCGGCCGTCTTGAGCTGGCAGGATGGGGCGGTCCATCACAGGAAGCGGGGGCGGGCATGGTCGTGCTCATACTGTCGGTTGTCGTACTGCTCCTCATCGGCGGCTGTGTGTGCGTGTACTGGTCAGCCCGGGGCGACGCCCCGCGCTGGGCGCGGGGGGTGGCCAAGGTGACGTTGCTCGGCAGTGAGATCGCCCGCAGTGCGAGCCGGAGTTCCCGCTCGCGGCAGAGCGACGGGGACGACGACTAGCGGTCCCTGCGCAGCCCAGGGCCGCCGGGCCCGGCCGCGCGGAACCGGGTGTTCCCCCGGAGGGAAGGGGCACGCGCGAGCCATGACCTCCTTCTTCGTGGCGCACGCGGCCCATGCGGCCCACTCGGCCCCTGTCCAGCTCGCAGAGAGATGGCAAGGCCCCCCGTGGTTCAAGTGGGCCTTCCTCGGGGTGTGGGCCCTCTGCGGTGTGTTCGTCCTGTTCAAGCTGCGCCAGAACGGCTGGAAGTTCCCCCGGCGGCGTTGAGCCGAGCCACCCGGGGGTCCGGACCCGCTACTCGGCCGTGTGCTCCAGGTGGTCCTTGAGGAGCTGCTCGTTGCGTGGGAGCTCCTTGCGGACCTGGGGGCGCACGACCAGCGGGACCAGGACCTTGCCCATGCCGTGGCCCTCGAAGTCGATGTCGATCGTGACGTGCGAGCGGCGGCCCTCGTCGTAGGGCTCGACCTCGCCGTGGACCTGTGCCCGGACCGGGCCGTCGACGCCGCGCATGCCCCAGCTGTGCGGCGGGTCGTACTCGGTGACCTCCATGGTCATCGGCATGACACGGCGGCCGACGTGCCGGGTCACCCGGACCTTGCTGCCGATGCCGACGGGCCCCTCGTCCAGGCGCTCCGCGGACACCGCGCTCAACTGCCACTCCGGCATGTGGCCGGCGTCCATGACGTACTGGTAGACCTCCTCGGGACGGCGATCCACGTCGATGCTCTCTCGAATGATGGCCATGATGGCCTCCTTTGGGAGGTACACCTGAATCGTCCCACTGCAGGCCCTCGAGCGTCTCCCCGAGACAGCGGTGAGCCCCTGCCCGGCCGGGCAGGGGCTCACCGACAAGCCGGTCGGCGCGGGCTCAGCCGGATCCCACGAACAGCACGAGCAGCAGCCACACCACCGGAGCCGTGGGCAGCAGCGAGTCGAGCCGGTCCATGATGCCGCCGTGGCCGGGCAGCAGCGTGCCCATGTCCTTGATGCCGAGGTCCCGCTTGATCATGGACTCGCCGAGGTCGCCCAGCGTGGCGGTGACGGCGACCGCGAGGCCCAGCACCAGGCCCTGCCACCAGGCGCCGTCGTCGATGAGGAACTGCATGCACAGCGCCCCCGCGACCATGGCGAAGGACACCGCGCCGAGCAGGCCCTCGCGGGTCTTGCCGGGGCTGATGCGCGGGGCGAGCTTGTGCCGGCCGAACCGCCAGCCGACGGCGTACGCGCCGGTGTCGCTGACGACCGTCAGCAGCAGGAAGGTGAGCACCCGCTGCGGCCCGTCGTCCGCGGTCAGCATCATCGCGACGAAGGTCGCCAGGAACGGCACGTAGAACGCCGCGAAGACGCCGGCCGTGACGTCCCTGAGGTAGCCCTCGGGCGGTTCGGTCATGCGCCAGACGAGCACCGCCAGTGCCGTGAGCGCCATCGCGACCCACGCGCCCTCGGCACCCCGGACGTACCCGGTGACGACCATCGCGGCACCACCGAGCGCGAGCGGTACGAGCGGCGCCCGGATGCCCTTGCGTTCCTCAAGGCGCTTGGTCAGCTCCCACAGGCCCACCACCACGGCCACCGCGACGACACCGACGAACACGGCCTTGACGACGAACAGCGACGCGACGATCACCACACCGAGCCCGACACCGACCCCTATCGCGGCACTCAGGTCGCGACCCGCGCTCTTCTTCGGCGGCTTGGGGGCCGGCTGCGAGGCGTCGGGCATGGGCTCCGGATTCGTGTCGTTTCGGACCGGGGTGCCGCTCATCCGAGCAACCCCCCGGTCGTCATCCTGGTTTCCGCCGAATTCGGTCACGTCGGGCACGATGGGCATGGGGCGAGTCTGAGGCGCTTCATACGCATCGTATGCGGGACCCGCCGGAGCGGCCCCCTGGACGTGCCCCTGGCCGGTGCCCTGGATGTGCCCGTGACCATGCCCTTGGTCGGTGGGCCCCCAGTACCCGGCCTGTGGCGGCGCCCCCCAGGAAGAGTCGTTCATCAGACCTCGAGCAGCTCCGCTTCCTTGTGCTTCAGGAGCTCGTCCACCTGCGCGACGTACTTCGCGGTGGTGTCGTCGAGCTCCTTCTCCGCACGGCGGCCCTCGTCCTCGCCGACCTCGCCGTCCTTGATCAGCTTGTCGATGGCTTCCTTGGCCTTGCGGCGCACGGAGCGGATCGAGATCTTCGCGTCCTCGCCCTTGCCCTTGGCGACCTTGATGTACTCGCGGCGGCGCTCCTCGGTCAGCTCGGGGAACACCACCCGGATGATGTTGCCGTCGTTGCTCGGGTTGACGCCCAGGTCGGAGTCACGGATCGCCTGCTCGATGTTCCGCAGCGCGGTCTTGTCGAACGGGGTCACCACGGCCATGCGCGGCTCGGGCACGGAGAACGAGGCCAGCTGGTTGATCGGCGTCGGCGCGCCGTAGTACTCGGCCACGATCTTGTTGAACATCGCCGGGTGCGCACGGCCGGTGCGGATCGCGGCGAAGTCCTCCTTGGCGACCACGACGGCCTTCTCCATCTTCTCCTCGGCCTCGAGGAGGGTCTCTTCGATCACCACTTGCTCCTGCGTGTGAGTAGGCCCGGCTGCGGTTCCATGAGGGGCGGCGGCCGGCTGCGTCGCGTCTTCTTCCTGCACGGTTCCCGACCGGCGGGACATTGTCCATCCCCCGGCCCGGCTCCGTCCCGTCCGTCCCCCGGACGGGGTCGTTCTCGGGTCTCAGTCCCGGCTGCCGGGGTCCCCCACCAGCGTGCCGATCTTCTCACCCTTGACGGCGCGCCCGATGTTGCCCTCCGCCAGCAGCTCGAAGACCACGATCGGGAGCTTGTTGTCGCGGCACAGGGTCACGGCCGTGGCGTCGGCGACCTTCAGGTCGCGCGTGATCACCTCGCCGTAGCCGAGGTGGTCGAACTTCACCGCGTCGGGGTTGGTCTTGGGGTCGGAGTCGTAGACCCCGTCCACGCCGTTCTTGCCCATCAGCAGCGCCTCGGCGTCGATCTCCAGGGCGCGCTGCGCGGCGGTGGTGTCGGTGGAGAAGTACGGCATGCCCATACCGGCACCGAAGATGACCACGCGGCCCTTCTCCAGGTGCCGTACGGCGCGCAGCGGGATGTACGGCTCGGCGACCTGGCCCATGGTGATCGCGGTCTGCACGCGGCAGTCCACGCCCACCTTCTCCAGGAAGTCCTGGAGGGCGAGGCAGTTCATGACCGTGCCGAGCATGCCCATGTAGTCGGAGCGGGCCCGGTCCATGCCGCGCTGCTGGAGTTCGGCACCGCGGAAGAAGTTGCCGCCGCCGATGACGACCGCGATCTGGGCGCCGTCGCGCACGACGGCCGCGATCTCGCGGGCGATCTTGTGCACCACGTCGGGGTCGACGCCCAGGCCGCCGCCACCGGAGAAGGCCTCTCCGGACAGCTTCAGCAGAAACCGGCCGCTCACTTTGCCGTCGTCGCTCTTCTGGGCCTTGGTGGTCATGGGGGATCCCGCCTCTTTCACGTGTTGCACATACCAAGAAGGCCATTGCCGGTGGGGCGTGTTTCGCATCCCATACGGCAATGGCCTCCTCGTCAGATCTGCTGTCGTCCGCCACTGATGTGACGGCGTACGCGGACGACTGCTGTCGACCCTATCGGGGTCGGGCGTCGAGCGCGGTACGGACTCAGATGCCGACCTTGATGCGCGTGAAGCGCTTCAGGGTGACACCGGCCTCGTCCAGGATCTTCTGGACGGACTTCTTGTTGTCGAGCGCGTACGGCTGGCCGAGCAGCGTGGCGTCCTTGAAGAAGCCGTTGAGGCGACCCTCGACGATCTTCGGCAGGGCGGCCTCGGGCTTGCCCTCGGCGCGGGTGGTCTCCTCGGCGACGCGGCGCTCGGACTCGACGACCTCGGCCGGCACGTCCTCCTTGGAGAGGTACTTCGGCGCGAAGGCGGCGATGTGCTGGGCGACACCCTTGGCGATCTCCGCGTTCGGCTTGTCCAGCTCGACGAGGACACCGATCTGCGGGGGCAGGTCGGGCATCGTGCGGTGCATGTACGCCGTCACGTAGCCGTCGGCGAACTGCGCGAAGCGGTCCAGGACGATCTTCTCGCCCAGGTTGGCGTTGGCCTCGTCGACGAACGCCTGGACGGTCTTGCCGGGCTCGATCTCGGAGGCGAGCAGGGCCTCGAGGTCGGCCGGGGAGGTCTTGGCGACGTGCTCGGCGATCTGGTTGGCGACGGCCTGGAACTTCTCGCCCTTGGCGACGAAGTCCGTCTCGCACTTCAGCTCGACGATGACGCCGGAGGAGTTGTCGTCGGCGATGATCGAGACCACGGCGCCGTTCTCGGCGGAGCGGCCCTCGCGCTTGGCGACGCCCTTCTGGCCCTTGATGCGGAGCGCCTCGACGGCCTTCTCGACGTTGCCCTCGGCCTCGTCCAGCGCCTTCTTGCAGTCCATCATGCCGGCGCCCGTGAGCTCACGGAGCTTCTTGACGTCGGCGGCGGTGTAGTTCGCCATGAGTCTGTGAATCTCTCTCGAAGTCTGGAAGATCGAAGATCTGCGGATGCGCTCCATGGAGCAGGAGCGCGCTGTCCTTCCGCTGACCTACGGGTGAACGGCGGGAGCGGACTTCACCGCGCCGAGGGCGCAGGTGCAAGCAGTACCGCTCCCGCCGTCACCACGGGACTGACGGGTCAGGCCTGCTCGGCCTCGGCCGGCTTGTCGCCCTCGGCCGGCTTCTCGGCCTCGGCGGCGGGGGCCTCGGCGGCGGGAGCCTCGGCCGGAGCGGCCTCGGTGGCCGGAGCCTCGGCAGCGGGGGCGGCCTCGTCGGCCTTCTTCTCGCCCTCGAGCAGGTCGCGCTCCCACTCGGCCAGCGGCTCGCCCGCGGCCTTCTCGCCCTTGCCCTCGGTGGCGACACCGCTGCGGGCGATGAGGCCCTCGGCGACGGCGTCGGCGATGACGCGGGTGAGCAGGGTGACGGAGCGGATCGCGTCGTCGTTGCCCGGGATCTTGTAGTCGACCTCGTCGGGGTCGCAGTTGGTGTCGAGGATCGCGACGACCGGGATGTTCAGCTTCCGGGCCTCACCAACGGCGATGTGCTCCTTCTTGGTGTCCACGATCCAGACGGCGCTGGGCACCTTCTGCATCTCGCGGATACCGCCGAGGGTCTTCTCCAGCTTGGCCTTCTCGCGCGAGAGCACGAGAAGCTCCTTCTTGGTGAGACCGGACGCGGCGACGTCCTCGAAGTCGATCTGCTCGAGCTCCTTGAGGCGCTGCAGACGCTTGTAGACGGTCGAGAAGTTGGTGAGCATGCCGCCCAGCCAGCGCTGGTTGACGTAGGGCATGCCGACGCGGGTGGCCTGCTCGGCGATGGCCTCCTGCGCCTGCTTCTTCGTGCCGACGAACATGACCGTGCCGCCGTGGGCGACGGTCTCCTTGACGAACTCGTAGGCGCGGTCGATGTACGACAGCGACTGGAGCAGGTCGATGATGTAGATGCCGTTGCGCTCCGTGAAGATGAAGCGCTTCATCTTCGGGTTCCAACGACGGGTCTGGTGACCGAAGTGGACGCCGCTCTCCAGCAGCTCCCGCATCGTGACGACGGCCATGGCCGTATCTCCTTGAATTTCTCGGTTGTGCCGCGGATGCCGGACGGCTTCCGCGCCTGACGCCCACTGCGCGCCGTTCCACGAGGGACCGAGGGGCGCTGACACGGGCCCGTTACCGGGGTTCGTGTCGGGGCGTGCGAAGTCGACCCGACGGCTCGGGTCGCCACCAGAAGTGTACGGGACCCGCGGGGTGCCGGGTGACGCCGTTGTCCACAACCGGCGGATGATCCACAACCGGGGACTGCGCGGGGTCACACTCCGGGACGCTTTCCCCATGCGAGTGAACCGATGTGTCCGCGTCTGCACGCGTCTGATCCTGCTGCTGCTCCTGACCGCGTGGGTCCTCCTGGCGCCACCCCCGCGGCTGCTCGCCGCGGGCGCCCCGCTCGCCGACGACGCCGTGCCCGCGCTCGGCCGCGCGTGGCCCGTCGGCCTGCGCCCCCCGGTCCTGCGCGGCTGGGAGCCCCCGGCGACGGTCTACGGCCGCGGCCACCGGGGCGTGGACCTGGCCGCGGCTCCCGGAGCGCCGGTGCGGGCGGTGGCGGCCGGCACGGTCTCGTTCGCGGGACGAGTGGCCGGAAAGGGCGTGGTCACGGTGGAACTCACCGGCACCGGCGACCCGCCCCTGCGCACGACCTACGAACCGGTGACGGCGTCGGTGAAGAAGGGCGACGAGGTGGCACCGGGCGAGGTGATCGGCACGGTGGACGCCACCGGCTCGCACTGCACGGCTCCGTGCGTGCACTGGGGTCTGCGCCGCGGGGAGACCTACCTGAACCCGCTGTCGCTCCTGCCCCCGTGGCTGCTCGGCCGAGGCCCGTCCAGGCTGCTGCCGGTGTACTGACCGGACTGCGGGGCCCACCTCCGGCCCACGCCGCCGCCGGGCTGCGGACTACGCATGCGGGGCACGGGCGCCGGGCCGCAGACCACCCGTGCGGGGCAGGTGCGCCGGACCGCAGACCGCCCGTGCAGGGCCCCGCGCCGCAGACCACCCATGCGGGACATCCGCCCCGGGCCACAGACCGCCCACGCAGGACACCCGCACCGGACCACCGACCACCCACGCAGGACAGCCGCCCCAGACCGCAGATCACCCACGCAGGACACCCGCGCCCGTCCGTGCCCTCAGCCCCGCACACCCCGCAGCGCCATCCGCACGGCCGCGTCCGCGATGACCGCCGGTTCCTCCGCCGCCCCCAGCTCGATCCTCCGCACGGCCGCGTCCACGACGCCCTGCAGCAGCATCGCCGCCAGCCGGGGCTGCTCGTGCCCCAGCTCGCCCAGCGCATCGACGATCATCGCGACCAGCCCGCCGTGCGCCGCCCGGATCTTCTCCCGGGCCCCCGCGTCGAGTTCGCTCGCGGAGATCGCGACCACGGCCCGGTGCCGCCGGTCCCCGACCAGCTCCAGCTGCTGCCGCACATACGCCTCGACCCTGGCCTCGGCCGTCTCCGCCCGCTCCATCGCCGCCGACACGTCCGCCGCCCAGACCGGGAAGTCGACCTCGCACAACTCCTCGACCACGGCCGCCCGTGACCGGAAGTACTCGTAGACGGACGAACGCGCGAGGCCCGTGCGCTCGGCGAGGGCCGGGAAGGTCAGCGCCTCCGTACCGCCCTCGGACAACAAGGAACGAGCCGCGTCCAGCAGGGCGGCTCGCTGCATCGACCGGTGCTCGGCCACGGAGGCCGCTCGAATCCTTGGCACGTCAACACTGTACGGACGCGTCCCGCCGGACGGGAGTGGTTGCCACCGATCCGGACCGCCGATCCGGGTGCGTCCGGCCAGGTCAGCGGCCGAAGCCGGCCAGTTTCGCTCTGAGCTGCAGCACGGACTTGGTGTGGATCTGGCTGACCCGGCTCTCGGTCACCCCCAGCACGTTCCCGATCTCGGCCAGGGTGAGGCCCTCGTAGTAGTACAGCGTGACCACGGTCTTCTCCCGGTCGGGCAGCGTGTTGATCGCCCGTGCCAGGAACCTCCGCAGCTCCCGGTCCTCGGCGACCTCGACCGGATTGTCGGCGGCGGTGTCCTCCAGCGTGTCCATGACGCTGAGGCCGTCACCGCCGTCCCCGCTCCCGTGCAGCAGCTCTTCCAGGGCCACCACGTTGGCCAGCGACAACTGGCTGAACACCCCGTGCAGTTCCTCGACGGCGATGCCCATCTCGGAGGCGACCTCCCCCTCCGTCGGGGTCCGCCGCAGCCGCGCCTCCAGCGTGGCGTACGCACGCTCCACGTTGCGCGCCTTCTGCCGCACCGAGCGGGGGATCCAGTCCAGCGCCCGCAGCTCGTCGATCATCGCGCCGCGGATCCGGGTGATCGCGTAGGTCTCGAACTTGATCTCCCGGTCGAGGTCGAACTTCTCGATCGCGTCGATCAGCCCGAACACCCCGGACGAGACGAAGTCCGCCTGCTCCACGTTGGACGGCAGGCCCACGCTGACCCGTCCCGCCACGTACTTCACGAGCGGCGAGTAGTGCAGGATCAGTTGCTCCCGCAGCCGCTCGTCCCCCGTCGCCTTGTACGACCGCCACAGCTCGTCGAGCGTGGAGGGAGCGGGCGGTCGCACGCTGCCACCGTCACGGGCGGCTGGGGGGATCGCCGCCCGGTCGGACCCGGAGGTGTGCTGGGGCATTCGTCGCCTTGTGCCGTTCTGCTGCGGAGTGGTGCTGCCAGGGTGAGCTGTCTGTCTGATGTCGAGTTGCCTGTCCTTGTCGGGATCCTCGTGAGCGTAGCGTGACTGCGGTGTCGCGGTGCGCGAAGGACGGAGGCCGGGGCGGACGCAGATACGTTCCTCAGGACGTCCCGCCAGGGCGGACCGGTCGCTCACAGTGATCACCGGAGGCCTCAACTGGGCGCATTTCCAAGGGGTGTCGGGGTTCCCCCGGACGGCCGAACACACACCGTCAACACGGCCCGCGGGCATCGCGGACCGACATCACCGCCTGGCGTGTCAACTTCCAGCCGTCGCCGTGTCGTTCGACGTAACCGAGTGCTCGGAGTTCGTACAGTCTCGCGATCGCGTCGTCCTGTGCGGTCTGCGCGGCACGCGCGATCTCGTCCGGCCCGGCGGTGCCGCGTCCCGGCAGGGCGTCGAGGACCTGGCGGGCGGCCGGTTCCAGCAGGTCCCGGGGCAGGACGGGGCCTCTCCGGTCGGGGGCCAGCTCTCCGATGTCACCGACCAGTTCCACCACGTCCGCCACGTCCGTGACCAGGACGGCCTCCCCGCGCAGCAGATCGTGCACTCCGGCGGAGAGGGCGCTGGTGGCCGGGCCCGGCACGCCCATGGTGTGCCGACGGAGGCGCTGTGCGGCCCGCGCGGTGGCCAGGGAGCCGCTGCGGTGGGCCGCTTCCACGACCACAGTGCCGCGGGTGAGGGCGGCGATCACTCTGTTCCGCAGGATGAACCGGCTCGGTGTGGGGTGCTCGCCGGGCGGCAACTCCCCGATCACCAGGCCTTGTTCGGCGATCCTGCCGATCAGCTGGGTGTGGCCGCGGGGGTAGGGCCGGTCGACACCGCAGGCGAGGACGGCGACGGTGGCGCCGCCGGCTCCGAGGGCCCCGCGGTGGGCGGCGCCGTCGACTCCGTAGGCGCCGCCCGAGACCACGACCCAGCCCTGCTCGGCCAGGCCGGCGGCGAGGGTCGCGGCCATGTGGGCTCCGTACTCGGTGCAGGCCCGGGCGCCGACCACGGCGACCGACCTCAGCGCCCACATCCGCAGGCCGGGCCGCCCGCGCACCCACAGCCCCAGGGGCCGGGCGTCCCCGAGGTCGTCGAGCTGCGCCGGCCACTCCGCGTCCCCCGGTGCCACGAACCGCACACCGGCGTCCCGGGCTGCCGCCAGGTCCTGCCGGGGCCGGGCGGCTTCGGCCCTGGCCACCAGACCGGCCCACCGCTTCCCGCTCACCCCCGGCGGAGCGGCCCCGCCTTCCCGCAACCGCCGCACCACTCCCCCGACCCCGAACTCCCGCACCCACCGCCCACCGACCTCGTCCCCGGGCTCGATGACGCGGGTGAGCAGGATGCGGGCGAGCAGCGTCTCGTCGGGTTCGTCGAGGAGGCTCATGCCAGCGCCCCGATGGCCATCGGTACGCCGCGCGGGACACCGGTGCGCAGTTGCAGTGCGAGGGCGACGTCCGTGGCATCGGGCCGGTCGTGGCCGAGCAGGTCGGCGACAGTCCAGGCCACTCGCAGGACTCGGTCCAGGCCGCGGGCGGTGAGGACGCCCCGCTCCAGGTTGCGCTCGGCCTCGTCCATCGCACCGGGCAGGGCGTACCAGCGGCTGCGCAGCTCCCGGCCGGGCACTTCGCTGTTCGTGCACCACGGGGTTCCGTCCAGGCGCTCCGCGGCCCTTTCCCGGGCTGCTCGCACCCGGTCGGCGACCGTCGCGGTCGACTCGCCTCGGGCGCCGGAGGCGGTCAGCTCGGAGCGGGTGACCCGGTCCACCTCGACACGCAGATCGACCCGATCGAGCAGCGGGCCGGACAGCCTGGCCTGATAGCGGCGGATGGCCGAGGGTGGGCATTCGCACAGATCGTCCCGCAACGAGAACCGGCCACACGGGCAGGGGTTGGCTGCGAGCACCATGAGGAACTTCGCCGGAAAGCGCACGACCCCCGCACTGCGCGCGATCACCACATGCCCCGCCTCCAGTGGCTGGCGCAGCGCGTCCAGGGCCCGGCTGTTGAATTCCGGCGTCTCATCTAGGAAGAGCACTCCACGATGGGACAGCGAGACGGCCCCGGGCCGTGCGATGCCCGGGCCACCGCCGACGAGTGCCTGCATCGTGGCCGAGTGGTGGGGCGCGCAATAAGGCGCCACGTCGATCAGCGGCTTACCCGGGGGCAGCAAGCCCGCGACCGAATGGACCGCGGTGACCTCCAGGGACTCCTGGCGGCCGAGCCGGGGCAGGATGGCCGGAAGCCGCTCGGCGAGCATGGTCTTGCCGGCGCCGGGCGGCCCTTCGAGAAAGAGGTGGTGCCCACCCGCTGCGGCCACCTCCACGGCCGTACGCGCCGAGGTCTGCCCGACGACGTCCGCCAGGTCGTGACCGTGGTCGTGCTGGGTCGCCCCGGCGCTGTGCATGCCCGTGGCCGCGCCCGTGCCCGGCACCCGGAGACCGGCGAGGAGCGGGTCCGGGCGGCCCAGTTCGTCCTGTTCCTCGTCGGGCACGGGTTCGTCGGCCAGGACGGCGATCAGCTGCCGCAGGCTGCGCACGCCCAGCACCGAGACCCCGGGAACGAGGGACGCCTCGGCGGCGGCACACTCCGGCACCACCACCTGCTCATATCCCGCATCCGCCGCCGCCAGCACCGCAGGCAACACCCCCCGCACCGGCCGCACGCGTCCGTCCAGCCCCAGTTCGCCGATCATCACGATGTCGGCCAGCACCCTCGGGTCGATGCGTTCGGCCGCGCCGAGGACCGCCGCCGCGACGGCCAGGTCGAAGCCGCTGCCCGACTTCGGCACCGAGGCCGGGCTCAGGCCGACCGTGAGCTTCTTCTGGGGCCAGGCCGCGCCGGAGTTGACGACCGCGGCGCGCACCCGGTCCCGGCTCTCCGTGAGGCTCTTGTCGGGGAGCCCCACCAGCGTGAACGCGGCGACGCCCGGTTCGAGGTCGGCCTGGACCTCGACGACCACGCCTTCGACGCCCACCAGCGCCACCGAACACGTACGGGCGAATGCCATTCAGGCCACCCCCCGCACATGCTCGACCACAGCGGCTCCGCGCGCGGGCAGCAGGACGCCGATCAGGTCGATGCGGACGCCGCCGGGCGGGGCGCCCCCGTGGGTCTGGATCCACCGCTCGGCCAGGCCCCGCAGCCGCTCCGCCTTCCGCGGGGTCACGGCTGCCATCGGATGCTGGAAGGGGCCTTCCCGGCGGGTCTTCACCTCGCAGACCACCAGGACGTCCCCGTCCCTGGCCACGATGTCGATCTCGCCGGTCCGGCCGGAGCGCCAGTTGCGCTGCAGGACCGTCAGGCCGGCCTCCACCAGCCGCCGTGCGGCCAGACTCTCCCCGTACGTGCCCATGGCACTGCGTGCCCGATGTGCGGTCATGTCGGCACCACCTCCGGCGCCAACGATCACGCAGCCGCGACCATGAAGTGGATCTTGGTGGACGGCTCAGCGGCTGTGGACAACTCCGTCACCCACACGAGGAACCTCAGCCGCTCGGCAGCTCCAGGTCGCTCTTGTTCAGCTCCTCGATGTTCACGTCCTTGAACGTGAGGACCCGCACCTGCTTCACGAACCGCGCCGGCCGGTACATGTCCCAGACCCAGGCGTCGGCCATGGACACCTCGAAGAACACCTCACCCTGGACCGAGTGCACCTGCATCTCGTAGTCATTGGTGAGGTAGAAACGCCGCTCGGTCTCGATCACGTATTTGAACAGACCGACGACATCGCGGTACTCCCGGTAGAGCTTCAGCTCCATCTCGGTCTCGTACTTCTCGAGGTCCTCGGCGCTCATGGCATGTTCCCCTTCAGCCGTGCGATCCCCCCATTGTGCGCCAGTCCCGTGAGCCCCTAGACGATTTCCGGGTCAAGGATCACGGGCCTGGCCGGGGGACCTTCGTCGAGCAGCGTGCGCAGCAGCCCGGCGAGTCTGGTCGGATACACCGTCTCATGTGCCCGGCTCAGTTCCGGACACGTCCACCAGCGCGCTCCGGCGACACTGCGCCGTTCCAGTTCGGTCAGTGCGGTGGCGGCCACCGCCGTGCGGTCGGTACGGGCCAGGAAGTACCACTCGTCCTGGTCCCAGCGGCGGCCCGCGAACGGGAAGGAGCACCGGCGCCGCCAGAGCACCGGGCCGAGCTCGACCTCGGTGATGCCCGTCTCCTCGGCGAGTTCCCGCAGGGCGGCCTGTTCACGGGTCTCCTCGCCCTCCACGCCGCCCCCGGGGGTGAACCACCAGTCGTCGGCCGGGTCGTCCGGCTCGTGCCCGTGCAGCAGCAGGATGCGGTCCCGGGGGTCCAGCAGCACGACCCGGGCGACCCTGCGCAAGCCCCCCGTGTAGGTGTCCTGGCCCGCTCCCACGGCCTCAGCGGGCACCTGCGGGCTCCGCGTTCCCCCGTCGGGCCCGGGAGGCCCCCGCACGCTTGGCGACGGGCCCGTAGGCGCCTCCGCCCAGCACGAGCACGGCGCCGGCGATCACGAGGACGACGATCGTCCGCAGCGGTCCGGGGGAGGAGAGGGTGTTGAGCGGCTCGAAGCCGGTGGGGCGCTCCAGCATGCCCTTCATGGGCCACACGACGGAGTCGACGCGGGCGTCCACGGCGGAGCGCGCCACCGTGCCGCTGGCGGCGTCGGTGAGGTGGGCCGTGGAGTCCACCGAGTTGCCCCGCTCGTCGCCGAGCAGGAAGAGACGGCCCTTGGGGACGGTCACGGTCGGGAAATTGCTCATCTCGGCCGGTGTTCCCTTGGGCAGGTACGTTTCGTCGATCTCCTTGCCGTTGACCTTGAGCTTGCCGTCCTGGCAGCAGGAGACCGTGTCACCGCCGACGGCGACCACGCGCTTGACCATCGGGGCGTTGGCCCAGGTCGCGTCCTTGAAGACGACGACGTCACCGCGGCGCACCTCGTCGCCGTCGACCCGCTGCGCCAGGATCCGGTCGCCCGCGTCGATCGTCGGTGTCATCGAGCTGGTGGGCACGGTGTACGGCCGGTAGACCACCGCTCCCCAGGCGAAACCGCCGAGAAACAGCACGAGGCCCAGTGCGACGGCCAGCCCGGACAGTCGCTGTCCGGTCCGGCTGCCCACCGGGCCCGTGCCCCGGCCACCGCTGCGCGGGGCCGTGTGCGTCATGCTCTCGCCACCCATGGGTCCGCACCCTACCCGGGGGTACCGGCCGGGGTCAGCCCATGGCCGGGATCACGGCTTCCGGCGACGCCAGAGCACCACCGGCACCACCCCGAGGAGCGCGAGCCCCTGCGGCGCGACCGTCAGACCGGCTGCGGCCGGCTGGGCGTTCAGCCCGGGCTGGTCGAAGGTGTCCGGGACCGGCAGGGTCGCCCAGCGGTTGACCGGCCACGCGACGACGACGGCGCGTCCGACGACGTCCTTCACCGGGACCATGCCGTGATGCTTGTCGGCCTGCTGGTAGCGGGAGTCCCGCGAGTTCTGCCGGTGGTCGCCCATGACCCAGACGTAGCCCTCGGGCACCTTCACCTTGAACTGGCCGCCCTGGTCGTCGACGCTGCACGGCGTGTTGCCGGCGTAGACGTGGTCCTGCTCGTTCAGCGCCTTGCCGTTGACCGTGAGCGGGCCGGTGTTCTTGCACTCGATCGTGTCGCCGCCGACGCCGATGACGCGCTTGATGAGGTCCTTCTCCTCCGCGGACGGCATGAGGCCGATCCAGCTGAGGAAGGTCTGCAGCGCGTTCGGGTCCGTGGTCGGCTCGCCCGCCAGCCAGTTGTCCGGGTCGTGGAAGACGATGACCTCGCCGCGCTCGGGCTCGGAGCCGAACCAGGGCGTCAGTTTGTCGACCAGGACGCGGTCACCCTGCTGCAGGGTGTTCTGCATCGAGTCGGAGGGGATCGAGAACGCCTGCACCAGGAAGGTCTTGATCAGCAGCGCCAGCACCAGCGCGATACCGATCAGGATGGGCAGCTCCTTCCAGAAGGAGCGCGGCTTCTTCGGTGTCCTCGCCGTACCGCCCGGTCCCCGGCCCTCGGCCGTCGTCTGCTCGCCCGTCACCCTGCCGTCCTCGGCTGTCCCGGAGTCACTCCCGGAGGTCACGGCGCTGTCCGCGGCCGGGACGGCGGATTCCGCGGGGCGTCCGCGGTGCTCCTCGCCGTCGTGTCCGGACCGTGCGCCAACCGCCACATCCCCCACGCCAACTCCTCACTCTGTGCCGCTGCCTGCCCCATACGCGGCGCAGGCCCACCACTCCCATAACGAGCGGGAGTTCCGCAGGAGTCGGGAGCTGGATCGTTCCGTTCGAATCGTAGGAGGCAACCCTATGCGACAGTTCGGGAGCCGCGGTCGACCCGGTGGCCGAGTCGGACACGGAGGCGTAGGTATTCGGCTCCTCCAGCATGTTCCAGTGGCCGAAGGGCCAGGCGATGACCATGGCGCGGCCCACCACCTCGTCCTCGGAGACCGTGCCCCCGTAGTCGGTGTCCTGGTGGGCGCGGGAGTCCGCGGAGTTGTTGCGGTGGTCGCCCATCACCCACAGCCGCCCCTGGGGGACCGTGATGTCGAAGGGCGTGTCGGAGGGGGCGGCACCGGGGTAGAGGTAGTCCTCCTGCAGCGGGACGTCGTTGACGGTCACCCGCCCCTGTGGGTCGCAGCACTTGACGTGGTCGCCGCCGACGCCGACGACCCGCTTGATCAGGTCCTTCTCGTTCTCGGACGGCAGCAGGCCGATGAAGGTGAGCCCTTCCTTGACCTGCTTGACGACGACGGGGTCGGACTTCTGCGTGGTGGGCTGCTCGTCCTGGAGCCAGCCGCCGGGGTCCTTGAAGACGACGACGTCACCGCGCTGCGGCTTCGAGCCGAACCAGGGGGTGAGCTTGTCGACCAGGACGCGGTCGCCGATCTGGATCGTCTGTTCCATGGAGCCGGACGGGATGACGAACGCCTGGACGAGGAACGTCTTGAGCACGAGCGCTATCAGGACGGCCACGCCCACGAGGAGCGGTATCTCCTTGACGGCGCCGCGCCTGCGCCGCCGTTTGACCTTGCGCTGGAGCTTGCGGCGCTCGGCGCGCGTACGGCCGCCGCCGGACGGGCCGGCGGCGCGCCGGGCTCCGGTGGGCAGCAGATTCTCCGCGGGGCCCGCAGGGACGCCGCGCGGTTTGCCGCGGTTACCCATGGGCGCCCGCCTTGCCGGCGTCGGGCACGCGCGCGTAGGCGCCGGGCCGCGGGAGCCGGGTGGCGTGGGCGAAGGGCCAGACGATCCCGTCGGCGCGGCCGATCACGTCGCCGACGGGGATCATGCCGCCGCCCGGCGAGCCCAGGTGGTCGCGGGAGTCGCTGGAGTCGCTGCGGTGGTCTCCGAGGACGAACAGGGTTCCGTCGGGCACGACGACGTCGAAGGGCACCTCGGACGGACTGTCGCCGGGATGCAGGAAGCCCGATTCGTCGACCGGCCGGCCGTTCACCTGGATGCTCCCCTCCCTGTCGCAGCAGACCACGCGGTCTCCCCCCACACCGACAACGCGCTTGATGTAGTCCGCGTGCCCGAAGTACCCGGTTCCGTCGAACACGACGATGTCTCCCCGCTGCGGCACGGCACCGAAACGGTACGCCAACTTATTTACGAGAACCCGGTCCCCGATCCTCAATCCGGGTTCCATGGATCCGCTGGGGATCTGGAAGGGCCGCAGTACGAAGGTGCTGAGCGACAGCAGGAACAGCAGGCAGAGCAGCAGGGTGAGGGTGATCCGGCCGCCCGGGACCCAGGAGCCGGCCCGCGCCGCCAACGCGAAACGCGACCGGTCCTCCGGTCCCGCGGGATCCGAGGTCGTCTCGGAGCCGGTGGGCCGGGAGGAGCGGTCGCGTTGCGTCGGCTGTGCTTCGGTGTCCATCGGAGCCAGATGCTATCCGGCCCCGGGATGAACTCCTCAGAGCGCTCAGCTCTCGCGCTTCTCCTTGATCTTCGCGGCCTTGCCGCGCAGCTCGCGCAGGTAGTACAGCTTGGCGCGGCGGACGTCACCCTTGGTGACGAGCTCGATCTTCTCCACGATCGGGGTGTGCACCGGGAAGGTGCGCTCGACGCCGACGGAGAAGGAGACCTTGCGGACCGTGAAGGTCTCGCGCACGCCGGCACCCTGGCGGCGGATCACGACGCCCTTGAACTGCTGCACACGGGAGCGGTTGCCCTCGATGACGCGGACGTGCACGTTGACGGTGTCGCCCGGGCGGAAGGCGGGGACGTCGCTGCGCAGCGACGCGGAGTCGACGGTGTCGAGCAGGTGAGACATTTCGTCTGCTTTCCTCGCTGATGCCACAGGTCATCAACGGAAACTAGGTGTTTCGGGATCAGGTGTGTGCGGGTCGGGGCGGACGTCGTCTCCCCCTGTGGCAGGGGCGCACGCCGGACGGACGCACAACAGCTGGCTATTCTTCCACGCCGTCGGTCCTGCGCCAAAATCGGCCGTACGGCTCCCCCGCCGGGTCAGGTGCCCAGCCCAGGATGGAGAGCATCTCGCGGTCCTTCTTGTCGAAGGCCTTGGGGTCGCACCGCTCGATGAGGTCGGGCCGGTGGGCGGTGGTGCGCTTGAGGGCCTCGTCGCGGCGCCAACGGGCGATCCTGCCGTGGTGGCCGCTGAGGAGCACGTCGGGGATGTCCCGGCCGCGCCACTCGGGAGGCTTGGTGTAGACGGGCCCTTCGAGCAGGTTCGCCATGGCGCCGGGCGCGAAGGAGTCGTCCCGGTGGGACTCGGCGTTGCCCAGGACGCCGGGCAGCAGCCGGGCCACGGCCTCCGTGACGACGAGGACGGCCGCCTCGCCGCCGGCCAGGACGTAGTCGCCGATGGAGACCTCGTACACCGGCATCCGCGTGGCGTACTCGTCGACGACGCGGCGGTCGATGCCCTCGTAGCGGGCCGGGGTGAAGATCAGCCAGGGGCGCTCGGAGAGCTGGACGGCGAGTTCCTGGGTGAAGGGCCGGCCGCTGGGCGTGGGCACGATGAGGGCGGGCGCCCGGGAGCCCGTCTCGTAGCCGTCGGCCAGGACGGAGTCCAGTGCGTCCCCCCACGGCTCGGTCTTCATGACCATGCCGGGGCCGCCGCCGTAGGGGGTGTCGTCGACCGTGTTGTGACGGTCGTAGGTCCAGGAACGCAGGTCGTGGACGTGCACGTTCAGCTGCCCGCGCGCGCGGGCCTTGCCGACGAGGGAGACGTTCAGCGGTTCCAGGTACTCGGGGAAGATCGTGACGACGTCGAGGCGCATCACGACTCGTCCCGGCCGGAGGAGTCGTCCCGGCTGGAGGCGATCTCGGCGCGGTCGTCGATCAGACCCGGCGGCGGGGTGATGACGGCCTTCTGCTCCTCCAGGTCGATCTCGGTGACGATCTCCTCGACGAAGGGGATCATCACCTCGCTGCCGTCGGGCCGCTCCACGATGAACAGGTCCTGGGTGGGCAGGTGCGAGATCTCCGTGATGCGGCCGACCTCGGTGCCGTCCGCGGTGACCACGTCGAGGTCCATGAGCTGGTGGTCGTAGTACTCGTCCTCGCCCTCGGGCAGTTCCTCCGGGTCGATCTCGGCGATCAGGAGGGTGTTGCGCAGGGCCTCGGCGCCGGTGCGGTCGCTGACGCCCTCGAAGCGCAGCAGGAGACGGCCGCTGTGGACGCGGCCCGTCTCGATGGTGAGCGGTCCCGCGGAAGCGGGATCGGTGGTGAGTACGGCACCGGGGCCGAGCCTGAGCTCCGGCTCGTCGGTCCGCACCTCGACGGTGACCTCACCCTTGATGCCATGGGCACGGCCGATCCGTGCGACTACCAGCTGCACGTGTCCATTCTCCTGTCATACGACTGCGGGCCGGGGACGGCCCAGTGGCCCTCCCCGGCCCGAGCCGGTGCTGCGAAAGCGTCAGCGGACGTGGTCCACGTCGACGAGGTCGACGCGAACACCGCGACCGCCGATGGCGCCCACGACGGTACGCAGGGCGCGTGCGGTGCGGCCGTTGCGGCCGATCACCTTGCCGAGGTCGTCCGGGTGGACCCGGACCTCGAGCACGCGGCCGCGACGCAGGTTGCGCGAGGCGACCTGCACATCGTCGGGGTTGTCGACGATGCCCTTCACGAGGTGCTCGAGAGCCTCCTCGAGCATGCTCAGGCCTCGGTCGAAGCGGACTCGGCGGCCTCGTCCTTCTTCTCAGCCTTCTTCTTCTGGGTGATCGCCTCACCCTTGCCCTCGTCGTCGCCACCGATGGCCTCGAACGACGGACGCGCGGCCTTCTCGGGCTGCGTCAGCAGCGGAGCCGGGGCGGGCTCGCCCTTGTACTTCTGCCAGTCGCCGGTCTTCTTGAGGATGGCGAGCACGGGCTCGGTCGGCTGCGCGCCGACACCCAGCCAGTACGCGACGCGGTCCGCGTCGACCTCGATGACCGACGGGTTGTACGTCGGGTGGTACTTGCCGATCTCCTCGATCGCACGACCGTCACGACGGGTACGGGAGTCGGCGACGACGATGCGGTAGTGAGGCGAACGGATCTTGCCCAGACGCTTCAGCTTGATCTTGACTGCCACGGGAGTGGATTCTCCTGGATTTGACGTGGTTGGGCACGGCGAGAATGCCGCGTGGGGTTGCGGTACCCGAGTGCCCGATGGACGCGTCAGCCGGAGGAGAGAGGGGTCCTGTGCGACTGTCGAGTACAGCTAGCCATTGTGCCACACCCGGCGGGTCGCTCCGGGCCGGGGGCCCGATCCGGTGTGCGGGCACGCCGATGGCGCACCCGGCGTGAGAGGTGAGCACGCCGGGTGCGCCAGGGGCCCGAGCTCCGCTCCGGGACCGGCAGCCACGAGATGCCGGTGCCGGGCGTCAGCTCGCGACCGCTCCCACGATGTCCGGGATCCGGAACGGCTTGCCGCAGCCGCCGCAGACGATCGGGGCCTGGGCGAGTACGGACGGGACGACCCGGACGTTGCGGCCGCAGTCGCAGACCGCCTTGACGCGGACACCGCCGCCCGAGGAGCCGTGCCGGGCGGCCGGTCCCCGGAAGGTGCGGGAGGTGTCGGAGGAGGTCGCGGCGGTGTGGGCCTTCAGAGCGCGCTGGAGCCGCTCCATCGTCGGGCGGTAGCGCCGCTTCGCCTCGGGGGTGAGCGTGACCAGGGAGAAACCGCTGCTGGGATGCGGTTCCTCGGGGTGGTCCAGGCCCAGCTCCTCGGCGATCGCGAGGAATCGGCGGTTGTGGTAGCGGCCGGCACGGGAGGTGTCGCGGACCCCGCGTGACGCGGCGATGCCATGGACTGCCTCATGGAGCAGTCGCTCGAAGGAGAGTTCGTGACCGCACGCGGACGACGACTCCCCGATCAGGGACTCTGGCGCGGCAAGGTCGGGCAACTCGGGGTGGTACCGCTGAATATCGGCCCACGCCTGTGCCAGCTCTGCGGCGAGAACAGGTGGTGTCTGTGTCGTGCTCACGTAATGACAACGAGCCGGGGTGCCGCAGTGTTCCGATTCCGGGCCATCCCAAATAATTTGCACGTACCCGTCAGTTTCCTCTGATGCGTCCCGAGGAGGGCGGGTGCGCCGATCTGTGGAGAAGCCTCACAGCTCACCACAAGGTGGTGCGTACTCCCGCGTACGCCCCGGGGCGTAGAACACGTCCGCGCGCCGGGGCAACAGAGGTCTGTGCATCCGCAAGGGGCGTTTCGGTCGCCTTGTGCCTCACTCAGTAAGCGCGCGCGACGACCGCGACGTTACCGGGTGCGTCACCGTCGTCCGGCACCGACCCGTCCTCGGCGACCAGACACCGTACGGTCACGGCGTGGTCGGCCAGCTTGGCCTCGCCCTCCTCGCCCAGCGCGGCCCAGGGGATGCGCGCCCAGCCGCCGGTGGTGGCGGCCTCGACGGCCTCCCCGAAGGTCGACACCTCGGTCGTGCGCGCCTCCCGGCGCTCGCGGGACTGCCGCAGCAGCAGGGCCTGGTCCTCCTCGAGGATCCCGGGCAGCAGCGGCACCAGGGCGTCCAGGGACACCGGCTCCTTGCCACCCGGGATGCGGCGGACCAGCATCGCCGTGCCGTTCTCCAGGTCGCGCGGGCCGATCTCGATCCGGACCGGCACGCCCTTGAGCTCCCAGTCGACCGCGCGGCGGCCGAAGGGGGTGTCGGTGCGGTCGTCGACGTGGACGCGGACCCCGGCCGCCTTCAGCCGGTCGCCGAGCTCGCGGACCTTGGCCAGAACCGCCTCGTCACCCTTGATCGCGAGCACGACGGCCTGGATGTGCGCCAGCCGCGGCGGGACGCGCAGGCCGGCGTCGTCGCCGTGCATCATGACCAGGGCGCCGATCATGCGGGTGGTGGAGCCCCAGGAGGTCTGCCACACCAGCTCCTGGCGGCCGTCCTTCGAGAGGTAGCCGGTGTTGAAGGCCTTCGCGAAGTTCTGGCCGAGCTCGTGGCTCGTGGCCATCTGCAGGGCCTTGCCGTCACCCATCATGCCTTCGAGGGTGAGGGTGTTGATCGCGCCGGCGAACCGCTCCCTGACGGTCTTGCGGCCGGGGACGACGTCCATCGCGAGGACGTTCAGCATGAAGTCCTCGTAGACCTGCCGGTGGATGTGCGCGGCGAAGTCGCGCGCCTCCTCGTACGTGGCGTGCGCGGTGTGGCCCTCCTGCCAGAGGAACTCGGAGGTCCGCAGGAAGAGCCGGGGCCGCAGTTCCCAGCGGACGACATTCGCCCACTGGTTGATGAGCAGCGGCAGATCGCGATAGCTCTGCACCCACTTCGAGAAGTACTCGTTGATGATCATCTCGGAGGTGGGGCGGACGACGGCCGGCTCCTCGAGCTCCTTGCCGCCGCCGTGGGTGACGACGGCCAGCTCGGGCGCGAAGCCCTCGACGTGGTCGGCCTCCCGGGCGAGGTACGACTCGGGGATGAGCAGCGGGAAGTAGGCGTTCTGGGTGCCCGTCTCCTTGATGCGGGCGTCCATCTCCGCCTGCATCCGCTCCCACAGCCCGTAGCCGTACGGCCGGATGACCATGGTGCCGCGCACCGGACCGTTGTCGGCGAGCTCCGCCTTGGTGATCAAGTCCTGGTACCAGCGGGGGAAATCGTCCGCCCGGGGGGTGAGAACAGGTGCCTTCGCCATGGCGAGATGGTACGGGCCCAGATTGCCGGAATGTGAAATCTCGCCATAGGCACATGACAACTCATAAGCCCTGCCGCATTCCACTGGACGACGGGTCGAGGGGGGAGTTACCTGGCATACGGGGGTAGTGCGAGCGCACTGTCACGGGGGCCATGGAATCGGGCAAGAGGCAACTCTCGGCGGATTGGGGCGCTTACTTATGACACCTACGCTCGTGCGGCAGCACCTGCCTCACGCGGGGGCCGCACCCCGCGTGGACCTGCGTGCACGCGCGCGTGACTGGTCCGAGATCCAGGAGCGGATGCTCGTACCGCTCTACGAGGCCGTCTACGAGCGACTGGAAGTGGGTCCCGCGACGCGGCTGCTCGGCCTCGGCTGCGGTTCCGGGCTCTCCCTGCTGATGGCCGCCGCCCGGGGAGCGGCGGTCACCGGTGTCGACGCATCCCCGGAGAGAATGGCCCTGGCGCGGGAGCGGCTGCTCCCGGAGGCGTCGGGGACGCGGGCGCGTCCGCAGGCCCGGCTGGTCGACGGCTCGCCCCGGGACGCCGCGGAGCCGGGCGCTCCCGGCTACACCCTGGTGACCGCCTTCGAGCCGATCGGGTGCCTCGCGGGCGACTCGGAGGGGCTCAGCGGACTGCTCGCGGAGGCGACACCGCTCGCCCGGCGCGGTGCGGCCGTGGTGCTGGCGGGCTGGGGTCCGCCGGAGCGCTGCGCCACGGCGTCGGTGATGCGGGTGGCCACGAAGCTGGCGGAGCCGCTGCGCCACTCGGGCGCGTGGCGTCCCGCCTGCCGCGACGACCTGGAGGACGTCGCCCAGCGGGCCGGGCTGAGGCCGGACGGTTCGGGGCGGGTGGCGTGCCCCTTCGGGTACGCCGACGTGGACAGCGCGGTACGCGGCCTGAAATCGACGGGGCTGTTCGACGCGGCGATGACGGCGACGGACCAGGTGCAGGTCGACAAGGAGCTGACCGAGGCCCTGCACCCTCACCAGCGCCAGGACGGCACGGTGTGGATGCCGAACGTGTTCCGCTACCTGATCGCCCGGACGCCCTGACGCGCGGCGCCCGGCCGGAATGCCGAGAGGGCGCCCCTCCGGGTGGAGGGGCGCCCTCGGCGTCGTGACGGGACGGGCCGTCAGCCCATGAACTTCTTGAACTCGTCGGGCAGTTCGAAGTCCTTGCCGCCCTGCTGCGGCAGTCCGAAGGCGCTGCCGCCCTCGGCTGCGGCGGCGCGGCGGGCGGCCTCCTCCTGCTCCTGCTGCTTGCGCTTCATCGGGTTGCCGGAGCGCTGCTTGCCCTTGGCCTGCTTCTGCTTCTTCTTGGTCCGGCCGGGACCACCGCCCATGCCGGGCATCCCGGGCATCCCCGGCATGCCGCCGCCCTGGGCCATGCGGGACATCATCTTGCGGGCCTCGAAGAACCGCTCGACCAGGTTCTTGACCGCGCTGACCTCGACGCCGGAGCCCTTGGCGATACGGGCGCGGCGCGAGCCGTTGATGATCGTCGGCTCCTGGCGCTCGGCCGGGGTCATCGACTTGATGATGGCGGCCGTGCGGTCGACGTCCCGCTCGTCCAGGTTGTTGATCTGGTCCTTCATCTGGCCCATGCCCGGCAGCATGCCGAGCAGCTTGGAGATGGAGCCCATCTTGCGGACCTGCTCCATCTGGGCCAGGAAGTCGTCCAGGGTGAAGTCCTGGCCCTTCTTGGACGCCAGCTTGGAGGCCATCTTCTCGGCCTCTTCCTGGCTGAACGTCTTCTCCGCCTGCTCGATCAGGGTGAGGAGGTCACCCATGTCGAGGATGCGGGAGGCCATCCGGTCAGGGTGGAACGCGTCGAAGTCGTCGAGCTTCTCGCCGTTGGAGGCGAACATGATCGGCTTGCCGGTGATCTGCCGGATCGACAGGGCGGCACCACCGCGGGCGTCACCGTCGAGCTTGGAGAGCACCACGCCGTCGAAGCCGACGCCGTCGCGGAAGGCCTCGGCGGTGTTGACCGCGTCCTGGCCGATCATCGCGTCGACGACGAACAGGATCTCGTCCGGGGAGACGGCGTCGCGGATGTCCGCGGCCTGCTGCATCATCTCCTGGTCGATGCCGAGACGGCCGGCGGTGTCCACGATCACGATGTCGTGGACCTTGGACTTGGCGTGCTCGATGGAGTCCTTGGCGACCTTGACCGGGTCACCGACGCCGTTGCCCGGCTCCGGCGCGTAGACGCTGACGCCGGCGCGCTCGGCGACGACGCTCAGCTGGTTGACCGCGTTCGGGCGCTGGAGGTCGGCGGCGACCAGCAGCGGCGAGTGGCCCTGCTCCTTCAGCCAGCGGCCGAGCTTGCCCGCGAGGGTGGTCTTACCGGCACCCTGCAGACCCGCCAGCATGATCACGGTGGGCGGCTGCTTGGCGAAGCGCAGGCGCCGGGTCTCGCCGCCGAGGATGGTGACGAGCTCGTCGTTGACGATCTTGAGGACCTGCTGGGCGGGGTTCAGCGCCTTGCTGACCTCGGCGCCGAGGGCGCGCTCCTTGACGTTCTTGATGAACGCCCGGACGACCGGAAGCGCCACGTCCGCCTCGAGCAGCGCGATCCGGATCTCGCGCGCCGTGGCGTCGATGTCCGCCTCGGAGAGCCGTCCCTTGCCGCGCAGGTTCTTGAAGGTCGCTGAGAGGCGATCGGAAAGAGTATCGAACACGGCGCTCGCGGTCCTCGGGGTCGGTGGCTACAGGGAATCGCCCTCCAGGGTATCCCGGCGGGACAAGTCGCCGGGTCGGCCTCACCCCCGCAGTGTCTCCTCCAGCTTCCGCGCCACCGCCGCCGCCTCGTCCCCGGGCAGCGGCGCGCCTTCCGGGCCGGTCACGTAGAAGGCGTCGACGGCGTTGGCGCCGAGGGTCGAGACATGTGCGCTGCGCACCCGCACGCTCGCGTCCTCCAGGGCCCGGCCGATGCGGAACAGCAGGCCGGGGGCGTCCTGGGAGCGGACCTCGATGACCGTGGCCAGCCGGGAGGCGGCGGGGTGGACCGACACCCGGGCCGCGGGGGCGACGACGCCCCGGCGGCGCGGATAGGCCGCGTCCCGTTCGGCGAGGCGGCCGGCGATGTCCAGGGAGCCGTCCAGGGCCCGGACCAGGTCCGAGCGCAGCCGGGCGGCCTGCGGCAGGGAGCCGTACTCGGCGGCGACCCGCCAGTCCAGCAGCAGGACGGAGCCGTCGACGCCGTCCGGGAGGTGCAGGGAGCGCAGCTCGGCGGTGCGGACGGTCAGCCGGTGCACGGCGAGGACGCCGGCCACCGCGGGCAGCACCCCGGGCTGGTCGGGTACGGCGATGAGCAGCTCCACCCCGAGCGGCTCGGGGGCGCCGGACGGCTCCTGCCCGGCGGGCGGCTCGGTCTGGGCCCGCAGCGAGAGCACCGGGCTGCCCGTCGCGGCGGCCTCCAGGGCGAGCCGCTCCTGCTCGGCGGTCGGCGCGGCCTCCTCGGGGTCGGCCGGGGCGTCCCCGGCGAGCACCGCCGAGACCCGTTTGACCAGGTCGGCGACGAGCGAGCCGCGCCAGGACGACCAGGCGGCCGGGCCGGTCGCGAGGGCGTCGGCCTCGGTGAGCGCGTGCAGCAGCTCCAGGGTGCCCTCGGATCCGACGGCCTCGGCGACGGACCGCACGGTGGCCGGGTCCTCCAGGTCGCGGCGGGTGGCGGTGTCGATGAGCAGCAGGTGGTGCCGTACGAGGGTGGCGACGACGGCCACGTCGTGGCGGTCGAAGCCGATGCGGGTGGCCACGTCCTGGGCGATGATCTCGCCCGCCACGGAGTGGTCGCCCGGCCAGCCCTTGCCGATGTCGTGCAGCAGCGCGGCGACCAGCAGCAGGTCGGGGCGGCTGACCCGGCGGGTGAACTCGGAGGCGCGCACCGCGGTCTCGATGAGGTGCCGGTCGACGGTCCACAGGTGCACGGCGTTGCGCTGCGGGCGGCAGCGGACCCGCTCCCAGTCGGGCAGTAGCCGCGTGATCAGCCCCTCCGCCTCCAGCGCCTCCCAGACGTCGATGGTGGGGCGGCCGGAGCCGAGCAGGGTGACCAGCTGTTCGCGGGCCTCGGCGGGCCAGGGGGTGGGCAGCGGGCGCACGGTGGCCGCCAGGCGCCGTACGGCGTGCAGCGAGAGGGGGAGCCCGGCCTGCGCGGCGGCGGCCGCGGCGCGCAGCGGCAGCACGGGGTCGCGCTCGGGGCGCGCGGCGCGGGCGAGGACGACCTCGCCGTCCTGCTCCACCACGCCCTCGGCCAGCGGGGACCGCTCGGCGGTCGGCTTCCCGCCGCCGAGCGCCCTCCCGTCGCCCGCCACCGCCCTTCTGAGGAAGTCGCTTCGCTCCCCCACCAGTCTGCGCAGCCGGGGCCGTACGGCGCGCGACCGCAGCA
Source organism: Streptomyces sp. NPDC059696 (assembly GCF_042733745.1). Classification (NCBI taxonomy): domain Bacteria; kingdom Bacillati; phylum Actinomycetota; class Actinomycetes; order Kitasatosporales; family Streptomycetaceae; genus Streptomyces; species Streptomyces sp. NPDC059696. Next base: position 52,976 of record NZ_JBHWFG010000017.1, on the reverse strand, counting down.
CGCGCCCCACCTCGCGCCAGGTGACGTCGCTGGCGTACGAGACGAGCCGGGCCGCCTCGTACACCTGGCGCAGCAGGGTGTCCGCGTCGAGCAGGCCGAGTTCGGCGGCCACCTGGTCCTGCTCCTGCAGGGCGAGCCGGTCGGTGGCGCGGCCGGTGGCCAGGTGCAGGGCGTCCCGGACGTCGAGGAGCCGGCGCCGGGCGTCGGCGAGGCCCTCGCGCGGTGCGTCGGCGAGCCAGGAGGCGGCGACGGCCCGCAGCGCGGTGGCGTCCCGCAGCCCGCCTCGGGCCTCCTTCAGGTCGGGTTCCAGCAGGTACTGCAGCTCGCCCTGCCGTTCGGCGCGTTCGGCGCACAGTTCCTGGAGCTCGGGCAGGCGTTTGGGCGCCTGGTTGCGCCAGTCGGCCAGGACGGCGGTGCGCAGGGAGGCGGTGAGGCCGAGGTCGCCGGCGATGTGCCGGGCGTCCAGCAGCCCGAGCTGCACCTTGAGGTCCTCACCGGCGGTCTTGCGGGCCTCGGCGGGGGTGCGGACGGAGTGGTCCAGGTCCAGGCCCAGGTCCCAGACGGGGTACCAGAGCCGGTCGGCGAGGGCGGCGACGGCCTTGGGGTCGCCGCCGTCGTGCAGCAGGAGCAGGTCGAGGTCGCTGCGCGGGGACAGCTCACCGCGTCCGTAGCCGCCGACCGCCACCAGGGAAGCACCGCGCAGACCCTCCGCGCCCGCGGTGAACAGACCGGTGAGCCACTCGTCCGTGAGGTCGGCCAGGGCCGCACGGCGCGGCGGCCCGGACCGCGCCTCCTCGGTGAGGAGGCGCAGCCGGGCCGCCGCGTAGCCGCTGGGTCCCGAGTCCTCTGCTTCCTTCTGCACGTGCGTACCCGTCACCCGGCGACTCCTGTCTTTTCGTGTCAGAGCGCGTCCGGACCGCGCTCGCCGGTCCGGACCCGTACGGCGGTGTCGACCGGGATGGACCAGACCTTGCCGTCACCGATCTTGCCCGTGCGGGCTGCCTTGACCACGACTTCGATCAGCTGCTCGGCGTCGTCGTCCTCGACCAGGACCTCGATACGGATCTTGGGGACCAGGTCGACGGTGTACTCGGCGCCCCGGTAGACCTCGGTGTGGCCCCGCTGACGACCGTAGCCGCTGGCCTCGGTGACCGTCAGGCCGTGTACGCCGAAGGCCTGCAGGGCCTCCTTGATCTCGTCGAGCCGGTGCGGCTTCACGACGGCGGTGATGAGCTTCATGCGTCCACCTTCTTGCTCGCGGTTGCGGCGACCGGGGCCGTGACGGCCGTCTTGGCGGCACCGCCACCGGCGCCGCTGAAGTCGTATGCGGTCTCGGCGTGCTCGGCCTGGTCGATGCCGGTGATCTCGTCGTCCTCGGGGACCCGCATGCCCATGGTCCTGTCGAGGATGAAGGCGAGGACCGCCGAGACGACCAGGGAGTAGCCGAGCACCGCGAAGACACCGGCGCACTGCTTCCAGAACTGGGTCATGCCGCCGCCGTAGAAGAGGCCCTCGACGGTGGACTGGCCCTTGCCGCTGGCGAAGAGGCCGATCAGCAGGGAGCCCGCGACACCGCCGACCAGGTGGACGCCGACGACGTCGAGGGAGTCGTCGTAGCCGAACTTGTACTTGAGGCCGACGGCCATGGCGCACAGCACACCGGCGATGGCGCCGACCGCGATCGCGCCGAGCGGGGTGACCGCGCCGCCGGCCGGGGTGATGGCGACCAGGCCCGCGACGGCGCCGGAGGCGGCACCGAGCGTGGTGAACGCGCCGTGGCGGATCTTCTCGTAGATGAGCCAGGCCAGCATGGCGGCGGCGGTGGCGATCTGCGTGTTGACGAACATCAGCGCGCCGACGCCGTCGTCGTTGCCGAGCCAGGAGCCGGCGTTGAAGCCGAACCAGCCGAACCACAGCAGACCGGCGCCGAGCATGACCAGCGGCAGGCTGTGCGGGCGCATCGGGTCCTTCTTGAAGCCGACGCGCTTGCCGATGACGAGGATCACGCCGAGGGCCGCCGCACCCGCGTTGATGTGGACCGCCGTACCACCGGCGAAGTCGATGACGCCCAGCTCGAAGGCCCAGCCGCCGGTGCCCCAGACCCAGTGCGCGACCGGGAAGTAGACGACCGTGACCCACAGGGCGATGAACAGCGCCCACGCGCTGAACTTCACCCGGTCCGCGAGGGCACCGCTGATCAGGGCGGGCGTGATGATCGCGAACATCAGCTGGAAGACCAGGAACACGAACACCGGGATGGTGTAGCCGGGCCAGAGTTCCGTGAGGCCGATGTTGCCGAGGCCGACCCAGTCGGAGTTCCAGCCGATGAGGCTGCCGGAGTCGGTGCCGAACGCCATGGAGAATCCGTACAGCACCCACAGGATGGTGACGATCCCGAGGCTGATGAAGCTCATCATCAGCATGTTCAGGGTGCTCTTGACGCGGACCATGCCTCCGTAGAAGAAGGCCAGGCCCGGTGTCATGAGCATCACCAGGGCGGAACAGATGAGCATGAACCCTGTGTTCGCGGCAGAGAGCTTGGGTGCTTCTGCGGCAAGGGTGATGGCTGGTGCCATCGGCGTCTCCTCGTCGTGTGTACGGCCCCGTGCGGGCGAAGCCTCGAGCGGAATGAGGGGTGGGCCGGTTATGCGCCACGAGATTGGCGCAGCGCGGTTTCGGTCGAAGCCCCTCGTTGTTTCGCGACCGTGACGAAGGCGCGTTCCGTGTTACGCGTCGATGAACTGCCCGATGGCGGGCGAGGCGATCGTTATCGTGGCGCAACCTTCGGCTTTCAGGCAGCCGTGGGCGCAGGGAACCGGCCGCGGTCGGCCTTCCGATGACCTGGCATGGGGGAGCCGAGTCGGGCAGTTCGGGAGGGCCGGCCGCGGCCGGGGATCAGGGGGCCGTCCGGCTTCTCAGACGGCCTCGGCGGTCTCGGGCAGCTCGGACGCGAGCCGCTCGGTGAGGTCGACGACCTCGCCGAGGTCGCCGAAGTCACGCGCCGCGGTGTCGACCGTCTTGCGGATCCGGGTGTTCACCCGCTCGGAGCGGACCTTCTTGGCGACCTGCATGGCCTCGGTGGCGAATCCCGCGCTCCGCTCGGGCTCGCGCTGGAGGAGGTGGACCGTGGCCATGCCGATGAGGTTCAGCGCGTAGGAGCGCTGGTGCTCGGCGTCCTTGGCGAAGAGCTCCACGGCCCGGCTCATCAGGGGCTCGGCCAGCGAGGCGTAGGTGGGGCTGCGGCCGGCGACGTAGGCCAGGTCGCGGAACGAGTGGGAGTTCTCCCCGTGGAGCTCGGCCTCGGAGAAGAAGCGGATCCAGTCGGGGTCCGGCTCGTCCCACTCGTCGGCCTCGGCGAAGGTGTCCTCGGCCATCCGCACCGCCCGCTTGCACTTGCCGGGCTGCCCCATGTTCGCGTAGGCGCGGGCCTCCATCGCATACAGCATCGACTGGGTGCGGGGGCTGGCGCAGTCCCGGCTGCCGTACTGCGCGAGGTGGATCAGCTCCAGTGCGTCGTCGGGCCGGCCCAGGTGGATCATCTGGCGGCTCATGCTGGACAGCACGTACGACCCCAGGGGCCGGTCCCCGGCCTCCTTGGCGGCGTGCAGGGCGAGGACGAAGTACTTCTGCGCGGTCGGCTGGAGCCCGATGTCGTACGACATCCAGCCGGCCAGCTCGGCCAGTTCGGCGGCGACCTTGAACAGGCGCCGGGTCGTGGACTCCGGCTGGGGCTCCTGGAGGAGGTCGGTCACCTCGTGCAGCTGCCCGACGACCGCCTTGCGGCGCAAACCCCCGCCGCACTGGGCGTCCCACTGCCGGAACATCACCGTCGTGGACTCCAGAAGGTCCAGCTCCGGCTTGGAGAGCCGGCCGCGGGCGCGCCCCGAGCCGCCCGCGGGCCCGGGCTCGGAGCGCGGGGCCGGCGGCGAGGGGACGAGCCAGCGCTGCATGGGCTCGATGAGGGCCGGGCCCGCGGACAGGGCCAGCGAGCTCCCGAGGAAGCCGCGCCGCGCCAGCATCAGGTCGCTGCGCGAGAACTCGCTGAGCAGGGCCACGGTCTGCGGGCCCGTCCACGGCAGGTCGACACCGGTCGCGGAGGGCGACTGGCGCGCGGTGCGCAGCCCCAGGTCCTCGACGGAGACCACGAGGCCGAAGCGCTCCGAGAACAGCTCGGACAGGATCCGTGGGATGGGCTCGCGGGGGTTCTCGCCGTCGAGCCAGCGGCGCACCCGCGAGGTGTCCGTGGAGATGTGGTTGGCGCCCAACTGCCGTGCTCTGCGGTTGACCTGGCGGGCGAGCTCGCCCTTGGACCAGCCGCTGCGCGCGAACCAGGAGGTGAGCAGCTCGTTCGGGCGCTTGTCGGGGTGCGTCGCGCTCGCAGCGTTCGTTCCGCTTCCGCCGTTGCCGCTCACTGGAACGCCCCCATCCCTGAGACCACTTGTCGCCGAGTGCGCCAAGCCCTATCAGCATGCCGGTTCGTACGGCCGTCCGTCCGGCCCTTGTCACCCTTCGAACGGAATGACGACTTGCCTCCGGCATACCCACGAGCGCATGTGCCCCCAGGACTCGTGCACACAAAGTAATCCTACGATCACCCGTCCAGCCACGGCTCACACGGAAACGCCACCATTCGCCACCCCTTCGAATGAACTCACGTACGGCCAGGCGCGATTCACTTGACACAGCACGACCGAGAGCAGGTGTAGCGATGCACTCGGGGGCGCGCGTCGCCGGGTACACCACCCCGGGCACACCCGGGCGCCGAGTGGACCGGCCGCCACCGGGAAGGCAGAAACAGAGAGTCACGTATCGCGCCCGCTGCGTAACCACCGGTGCGCCGGACCCGTTGGAGGGGGCATGGGCTTCACGATCGGCATCAACCGTGGCATGCGCGACATCCGGTCCGGCTCACGCCGCCGCCGCACGTCGGACGGCACCGCCGTCGCCGAGTACACCGGGCTGTGGGGCTGGGACGTGGTGCCGGGCGCCCGGGCCTCGGCGGGTGCCTGCTCCTGCGGCCGCGCCGACTGCCCCGCGCCGGGTGCGCACCCGCTCCACTTCGCGCCGGTGCTCCGGGCCGGAGCGACCCTGGACGCCGTGACCGAGACCTGGGGCGAGTTCCCCGGGGCCTCGGTGATGCTGCCGGTCGGCGGGGCGTTCGACGTCATCGAGGTGGCCGAGCCCGCCGGCTGCCGCGCCCTGGCCCGGCTGGAGCGCATGGGCCTGCCCGTCGGCCCGGTCGCCGCGCCCCCGGACGGCCGCGCGCACTTCTTCGTCGCCCCCGGGGCCGCCGCCGATCTGCCCGGGCTGCTCTACCGCATGGGCTGGGACGACCCGGACGCGCTCGACCTGCGTGGCCTCGGCCCGGGCACGCACATCACGGCGCCGCCCTCCGACCGCGGCGGCCTCGGCCCGGTGCGCTGGCTGCGCTCCCCCGCCCTGGACTCCGCGTCCCGCCCGCCGGAGGCCCGCCTGGTGCTGGGCACCCTGGCGTACGTGGCCCACCGGTCACGGGCCTAGCCACGGCACGGTCCCGGCGGCGACACGCACACGCGCACGGCCGACGGCACACGGCCGAGGCACGGCGCGGGGACACACACGGCGAAGCGCCCGGCCCCGACCGGATCCCGGGGGGCGGGCGCTTCGCCGTGCGCAGACGCAGGGTTGTAGGTGAATCCTCGGTGGGTGCCGAGCTCACTCCCCGATAAGGGCGTCAACGAACGCCTCCGGCTCGAACGGCGCCAGGTCGTCCGCGCCCTCGCCGAGCCCGACGAGCTTGACCGGGACGCCCAGCTCGCGCTGGACCGCGACGACGATGCCGCCCTTGGCCGTGCCGTCGAGCTTGGTGAGCACGATGCCGGTGATGTCGACGACCTCGGAGAAGACCCGGGCCTGGACCAGGCCGTTCTGGCCGGTGGTGGCGTCCAGGACGAGCAGCACCTCGTCGACCGGGGCCTGCTTCTCGACGACCCGCTTGACCTTGCCGAGCTCGTCCATGAGGCCGGTCTTGGTGTGCAGACGGCCGGCGGTGTCGATGAGCACGACGTTCGCACCCATCTCCTTGCCCTCCTTGACCGCGTCGAAGGCCACGGACGCCGGGTCGCCGCCCTCCGGCCCGCGCACGGTGTGGGCGCCGACGCGCTCGCCCCAGGTCTGGAGCTGGTCGGCGGCGGCGGCACGGAAGGTGTCGGCGGCGCCGAGCACGACGCTCTGGCCGTCGGCGACCAGGACACGGGCGAGCTTGCCGGTGGTGGTGGTCTTGCCGGTGCCGTTGACGCCGACGACCATCACGATGCCGGGCTTGCGGTCCTCCGGCTCGGTCTTGACCGCGCGGTCCATGTCGCGGCCGACCAGCGTGACCAGCTCCTCGCGGAGCAGGGTGCGCAGCTCCTCCGGGGTGCGGGTGCCGAGCACCTTCACCCGCTCGCGCAGCCGCTCGACCAGCTCCTGGGTGGGCTGCACGCCGACGTCGGCGGTGAGCAGCGTGTCCTCGATCTCCTCCCAGGTGTCCTCGTCGAGGTGCTCGCGCGACAGCAGCGTGAGCAGCCCCTTGCCGAGGGCGTTCTGCGAGCGGGAGAGCCGGGTCCGCAGCCGGATCAGGCGGCCGGCGGTGGGTTCCGGGATCTCGATCCCGGGGGCTTCGGCGGGCGGCTCCTCGACCACGACCGGAGCCGAGCCGTCCGGGAGATCCACCTCCTCTATGGTTCGCCGCGGTTCCTCCCGCGGCGTCTCGGCCTCGTCGCCGACGTGCGGCTCGGCCGGTGGGGCGGTGATGTCGGGCGCCGCGGGCGGGGGCGGAGGCAGCTGCTTCTTGCGCCGGCTGCCGACGATGAGCCCGCCGAGCGCGCCGATCACGACCACGGCGATGACTACAGCAAGGATGACGATGTCCATAACGGGTCCAGTATCAGTCATGGGCCCCCGGGGCACCCCGCTCGCGCCGCCCCTCGGGGCCGGGTGCCGCCGGATCTCCACACCCCTGGATGTCTGACGCCTCGTCAGCTAACGTCCCCCGGACACCCGCCCGGCGGAGGGAGACGCCCCCATGCCCGTCACGGTCGCACGCTTCAACCTCGTCGCTCCTGGGGCCGGCCCCGCCGAGCTCGGCGCCCGCTACCGGGCGGCCCTGGAGATGGCCGCCTACGCCGACGACCGGGGTGTCACCACGGTGCAGACGGAGGAGCACCACGGGGCGGACAACAACTGGCTGCCGTCGCCGTTCGCCTTCGCGGGGGCCGTCTTCGGCGCCACCCGGCGTGTCGCGGTCACCGTCTCGGCGGTCATCGGCCCGCTGCACGACCCGCTGCGGCTGGCCGAGGACATCGCCGTGCTGGACCTGCTCAGCGGCGGCCGGCTGGTGACCGTCGCCGGGCTCGGGTACCGGCCCGAGGAGTACGAGCACTTCGGGGTGGACTTCGCCCGGCGCGGCGCGCTCCAGGACGAGCTGCTGGAGACCCTGCTGGCGGCCTGGACGGGTGAGCCCTTCGCCTACCGCGGCCGCACGGTCCGCGTCACACCGCGTCCCTTCACCGAACCCCACCCGCTGCTCCTGGTCGGCGGCTCGTCCCGGGCAGCGGCCCGCCGCGCCGCCCGGCTCGGTCTGCCGTTCTTCCCGAGCGCGCACCTGCCGGAGCTGGAGGCGTACTACAAGGAGCGGCTCGCCGAGTACGGCACCGAGGGCTGGGTGATGATGCCCGCCGCCGAGACGCCCCTGCTGCACGTGGCGGAGGATCCGGACCGGGCCTGGGCGCGGTACGGGCGGCACTTCCTGCACGAGGCCCGGACGTACGCCGGGTGGCAGCCGGGCGGGATGCGCTCGGCAGTGAAGTCGGCCGCGACGACGGTCGGGGAGCTGCGGGCGGAGGGCGTGTACCGGATCCTGACCCCGCAGGCGTGCGTGGCACTGGGGCTGGACTCCTACGTGCTGCATCCGCTGGCGGGCGGGATGCCGGTGGAGGAGGGGTGGCGGAGCATGCAGCTGTTCTGCGAGCAGGTGCTGCCGGGCCTGGAGCGCTGACGCCGGCGTCCGGGGCAGGGCAGACCGCCGCCCCGGCTCGGGCAGTGGCCGAACCGGGGCGGCGGCGGGTTACGGGGAGAGGGGCAGCGGGGACTTGGCCCCTTCTCCCCGAGTCGCGGGGCGGGTCTAGCCCATCTCCTCCAGGGCCTTGCCCTTCGTCTCCTTGACGAACCTCAGGACGAACGGGATCGAGAGCGCGGCGAACGCGGTGTAGATCACGTAGGTCGCGGAGAGGTTCCAGTCGGCCAGGGACGGGAAGCTCGCGGTGATGGCCCAGTTGGCGATCCACTGCGCGGCGGCGGCCACGCCCAGGGCGGCGGCACGGATCCGGTTGGGGAACATCTCGCCGAGCATGACCCAGACGACCACGCCCCAGGACAGGGCGAAGAAGAGGACGAAGACGTGTGCGGCGATCAGGGCGATCCAGCCCTGCGTGGCCGGCAGCTTGCCGTCGACGAGGTGGTAGGAGAACGCCCAGGCCTCCAGTGCCAGGCCGACGACCATGCCGACCGAGCCGATGATCGCGAGCGGCCGGCGGCCGATGCGGTCGACGAAGATCATCGCGATGACGGTGCCGACGATGTTGATGATCGACGTGGTGAAGGAGTAGAAGAACGAGTCGGCGGGGTCGACGCCGACGGACTGCCACAGCGTGGCGGAGTAGTAGAACGCGACGTTGATGCCGACGAACTGCTGGAAGACCGACAGGCCGATGCCGACCCAGACGATCGGCTTGAAGAAGAAGCTGCCGCCGAGCAGGTCCTTGAAGCTCGACTTGTCCTCGCTCTTCATGGCGCCCTCGATCTCGGCGACACGGGCGTCGAGGTCGACGTCCTTGCCCTCGACCTCGGCGAGGATCTCCCGGGCGCGCTCGTGCTTGCCGACGGAGATGAGGAAGCGCGGGGACTCGGGGATGGCGAAGGAGAGCAGGCCGTAGAGGACGGCCGGGACGACCATGACGCCGAGCATGACCTGCCAGGCCTCCAGGCCCATCAGCTTGCCGCGCTGGTCGCCGTCGGCGGCGTTCAGCAGGCCCCAGTTGACCAGCTGCGACACGGCGATGCCGATGACGATCGCGGCCTGCTGGAAGGAGCCGAGCCGGCCGCGGTAGGCGGGCGGCGCGACCTCGGCGATGTAGGCCGGGCCGATCACGGACGCCATACCGATGGCGAAGCCGCCGACGACCCGCCAGAAGGCCAGGTCCCACAGGGCGAAGGGCAGCGCGGAGCCGACGGCGCTGACGGTGAAGAGGGCCGCGGCGATCTGCATGCACCGGATGCGGCCGATGCGGTCGGCTATGCGCCCGGCGGTCGCCGCGCCGACGGCGCAGCCGATCAGGGCGATGGCGATGACCTGGGCGAGGGCCGCGGAGCCGACGTCGTAGCGGTCGCGGATGGCCTCGACGGCGCCGTTGATCACGGAGCTGTCGTAGCCGAAGAGGAAACCGCCCATCGCGGCCGCTGCCGCGATGAAGATGACGTGCCCGAGATGATCGGGGTGAGCCGTCCTGGCTCCTGACTTGGGTGCCTGCGCTGTGCTGGTCACGTGAACTCCTCGGGCCACCGGCAACGCTGCCGGAGGGGATCAGCCCTTCGCGGTGCCACCTGAAGGTACCTGAAGGTAAAAGGAACGTTGCCGAGACTATGCCTTCAAGTTTCTAAGTCAATAGGTGAGTGACTGTGAACCTGAGGCAGGAGTGTGGGGGCAATGTGTTCAAGTGTTGAAGCCAGAGAGAAGCGCAGGTAAGGCGGGTGTAACGCGCACGCATCTAGCGCAGGCGCTGGCTGATGACCTTCGACACACCGTCGCCCTGCATGGAGACGCCGTAGAGCGCGTCGGCGACCTCCATCGTGCGCTTCTGGTGCGTGATCACGATCAGCTGGGAGGCTTCCTGGAGCTCCTGCATGATCCGGATGAGCCGCTGGAGGTTGGTGTCGTCGAGGGCCGCCTCGACCTCGTCCATGACGTAGAACGGGCTCGGCCGCGCCTTGAAGATCGACACCAGCATCGCCACCGCCGTCAGCGACCGCTCCCCGCCCGAAAGCAGCGAGAGCCGCTTGACCTTCTTTCCCGGCGGACGCGCCTCGACGTCCACGCCCGTGGTGAGCATGTTGTCGGGGTCGGTCAGGACCAGCCGGCCCTCACCGCCGGGGAACAGCCGGCTGAAGACGCCCTCGAACTCCCGGGCCGTGTCGCGGTACGCCTCGGTGAAGACCTGCTCGACGCGCTCGTCGACCTCCTTCACCACCTGGAGGAGATCCGCCCGCGTCTTCTTCAGGTCCTCCAGCTGCTCGCTGAGGAACTGGTGGCGTTCCTCCAGCGCCGCGAACTCCTCCAGGGCGAGCGGGTTCACCTTGCCGAGCTGCTGGTAGGCACGCTCGGCCGACTTCAGGCGCTTCTCCTGTTCGGACCGGAGATACGGCTTCGGCCGGTTGCGCGGGTGCTCCGGGTCCTCCGGCAGCTCCTCGCCCTCGGCGGGGGGCGAGGGCGGCACGAGCTGGTGCGGTCCGTACTCCGCCACCAGTCCGGCCGGTTCGACACCCAGCTCCTCCAGTGCCTTGGTCTCCAGCTGCTCGATGCGCAGCCGTTTCTCGGCGCCGAGTACCTCGCCGCGGTGAACCGAATCCGTCAACTTGTCGAGCTCGGCCTTGAGATCGCGCCCCTCGGTGCGGGCACGGGCGAGTTCCTGCTCGCGGCGGGCCTTGGCGGCCTCGGCGGCGGTGCGCTCCCGGTCGGCACGGGCCAGGGAGACCTCGACGTGCGCGAGGAGCTGCCGCGCCCCCGCGCCGACGGCCTCGGCGACTGCCGCCTCGTGGCGCAGCCGGGCCCGGCGCTGCTCGGCACGCGCGCGTGCCTCGCGTTCCGCGCGGGCGGCCCGGTCCAGCGAGTCGGCCCGTCCGGCCAGCCCCTTGACGCGTTCCTCGTGCGTACGGGCCTGGAGCCGGGCCGCCATCTCGGTCTGGCGCGCGTTGGCACCGTCGGCGGCGAGCCGGTCCCGCACGGAGGTGTCGGGCTCCTCGTCGATCGGCATCTCCTCGGCGACGGCGAGCCGCTCGGCGAGTTCCTCGACCTCTTCGAGTGCCCTGTCGAGGGCGTCCTGCGCCCGGGCCGCCGCGGCGGTGGACCGCTCGGCCTCCCCCGCCGCGCCCCGCGCCTGACCGGCGAGGCGGCCGAGCTGCTGGGCGACGGCCGACTTCTCCCGGTCGGCGGCCCGGCGCCGCTCCCCCAGTTCCTCGACCAGGGCGGCGGCTTCCTTGCGCCGCTCGACGGCCGCGTGCTGGACCTCGCTCAGCTCCTCGCAGCGGACGGCCAGCTCTTCCAGCTCGGCGGCGGCCTCGTCGACGGAGGCCTGCACTTCGAGGAGGCTGGGGGCGCCGGCGGAGCCGCCGTGGGCGACGTGGGTGCCGAGGAGGTCGCCCTCGGCGGTGACCGCGGTGAGGTGGGGGTTGCCGTATACGAGGTCTTCGGCGTCTTCGAGGGTACTGACGACGACGACGCCGTGGAGCAGCCGGCGGACGGCCGGCATGAGGTCGGAGGGGCCGCGCACCAGGTCCGCGGCGTAGGTGTGGCGGGCGTCCGCGGGGCCGTCGTGGCCGGCCGCGCCGTTCCCCGCGCCGCTGAGGGCCTCCTCTCCCGCCAGGATCAGGGTGGCCCTGCCCCCGTCCTGTTTGCGGAGGAGCCGGATCGCGTCGGCCGCGGATGCCGGGGTCGTCACGGCGAGCGCGTCCGCCGCCGCTCCGAAGGCCGCGGCGACAGCGACCTCGTGGCCCGGGGTCACCGTCAGGAGTTCCGCCGCCGGGCCGAGCAGGCCGGAGAGGCGGTCCTTCGCCGCGAGCAGTATGCCGGTGCCGTCCTTGCGGCGCAGGCCCAGGGCGAGGGCCTCGTGACGGGCCTGGGTGGCGGCGCGCCGCCGTTCCGCCGCCGTGGCGGCCTCGCGGGCCGCCGTGAGGGCGGCCTCGGCGTCGGAGAGCTGCTGCTTCGCGGACTCGTGCTGCCGGGCGAGATCGGCGTCGCCGGCGTCGAGGCCCTCGACCTCGGCCTTGAGGGCCTCGTACTCCTCCTGGGCGGCGACGGCACGTTCCTGCGCCTCGTCGCGGGCGGCGGCCAGGCGTTCGATCTCGGCCTGGGCGGAGGCGGCGCGGGAGCGGGCGGCGTTGACCTGGCCACTGAGACGGGCCAGTCCCTCACGCCGGTCGGCGATGGCACGAGCGGCGTCCTTCAGGCGCCGTTCCTCCTCGGTGAGCGCCCGCTCCAGCTCGGCGCGGTGGGCGACCGTGTCCTCCAGAGCGCGTTCGGCCGCATCCAGGGCCGCCTCCAGCTCGGCCTCCTGCTCACGGATGCGGGCGGCCTCGCGCTCCATGTCCTCGGGGTCGCGGCCGCGTCGCTCCTCGGGGGGCGCGGAGGTGGCGCTCTTCACCCGGGCGTCGGCGAGGGAGATCGTGCCGCGCACCCGTTCGGCGAGCTGGGAGAGCTCGTACCAGGTCTGCTGGGCGCGCTGGAGGCGTGGTGCGAGCTGCCGGACCTCGTCCTCCAGGAGGGCCTCGCGCTGGAGCGCCCTGCGCAGGTCCTGCTCGGCGGACTCCTTGCGCTCCTTCAGCGCGGCCTCGTCGGCGACCTCGGCCTTGAGCGCCTCCTGGAGCCGCACGAGGTCGTCGGCCAGCAGGCGCAGGCGGGCGTCGCGCAGGTCGGCCTGGATGACGGCGGCCCGGCGGGCGACGGCGGCCTGGCGGCCGAGCGGCTTGAGCTGGCGCCTGAGTTCGTCGGTGAGGTCCTGCACGCGGGCGAGGTTGGCCTGCATCGCGTCCAGCTTGCGCAGCGCCTTCTCCTTGCGCTTGCGGTGCTTGAGGACGCCTGCGGCCTCCTCGATGAACGCGCGCCGGCCCATGGGGTCGGCGTGCAGCACGGAGTCGAGCTGGCCCTGCCCGACGATCACGTGCATCTCGCGGCCGATGCCGGAGTCGGAGAGGAGCTCCTGGATGTCGAGGAGACGGCATGTGTCGCCGTTGATCTGGTACTCGCTGCCGCCGTTGCGGAACATGATCCGCGTGATGGTGACCTCGGCGTACTCGATGGGCAGGGCACCGTCGGAGTTGTCGATGGTCAGGGACACCTCGGCCCGGCCCAGCGGGGGGCGGCCGGTGGTGCCGGCGAAGATGACGTCCTCCATCTTGCCGCCGCGCAGCGACTTGGCGCCCTGCTCGCCCATGACCCAGCTGAGCGCGTCGACGACGTTGGACTTGCCCGAGCCGTTCGGTCCGACGACGCACGTGATCCCCGGCTCGAACCGGAGGGTGGTCGCCGAGGCGAACGACTTGAACCCACGGAGGGTCAGGGCCTTGAGGTGCACGCCGCCGGACTCTACCGCCCGGGTCGGTCTCACTCCATGAACCCACGGTTTCACCGCTGAACGCGCAGGGCACATCAGACGTTAAAGACGGTGAAAGGATGCGGGGGCAAGAAAGAAGGGACGCCGGCGGGGCGTCCCTTGCACTTCTGACAACCAGGCGATGGTGACGGGTCGCCCCGACCACTGCTGTGCCGATGTGGAGCGGTGCAGTGATCAGGTGAGCGCAGGCTCCGCCTGGTGTGCGTCAACGCTCTCCATGATCCTGTCGTGAGAAGCGGCAGCCGTCAGCGCTTCGTTCTCCGCCTGGATCCGTCCGAGCTCGGATTCCAGGTCCTGGACGCGCTGCTGGAGCCGTCGCATCTCGGCGAGGAGTCGCGGGTCGGAGCCGCCGACGTAACCGAGAAGCGCCTTTGCCATGATGGATGGTCCTCCACAATGCGTGACCGACCGCTGCGGTGTGGGTCGTGAGGGATTCGCACCCGCGGTCTTGGCAGGGCCTGGAGTTGTACTGCCGTTCAGCCATGCCAAACAGCTAAGGTGCGCGGGGCTTTCAGCGTCTCACCAAAAAGTTTGACGGTCAACACGATCACGCCCCGTATCAAGGGGCGGCCCGGGCGCGCGCGGCCTGGAACGGCCGTACGGCGGCTTCTGCGGGGCCCTCGGGGCGTGGCGATCATCCTTGCGTGCGGAGCGCGCCGAGGCAAGCGGTTCCGGCAATCACCAGCGAGTTTCTCCTCGGGGCGGCCTCCCGCGCCCCGTGCGCGGGTGGCCCTGGGGGCCGCCCGGCGGGCCTGATCAGCGGATGGCGAAGCCCTCGTAACCGCCGCGGGGTGTGTCCCAGATCTCGGTGACGCCTTCCACGCGGCCGGGCGTGTCGTCGCCGTGCAGCCACTCCAGAAGGCCTTCGCAGCCCTCGCGCGCCCCCTCGGCGACCACTTGGACCCGCCCATCGCCCAAATTGAGAGCAAAACCACTCAGGCCGCCGATCTCCAACGCCTTGGCCCGCGTGAACCAGCGGAAACCCACACCTTGGACGCGTCCCCGCACCCAGGCGACCAGTCGCACATCTTCGCTCATGACTGCAACCTAACCGCCCAATCTCCCTCCGGGCACTTCCTCCCCTTGCGCCATGCGGTACCGTCCCCCCTCAACGAATCTCATATGAAACTCACACGATCGAGTGAGTTTGGTGTTGATCTCGAGGACGAGTCGACCGCCAGGACGAGGAAGGCCAGGACATGGGACGCCACCGACGCTCCGACGCCGGCCGCGCCGCCACGGGCCGCGCCACGGGAATCACCCACCCCGACGGCTTCGCGGAGCGCCACGGCCCGCTGTACACCGCGGACGACGCCCCGACGATGGGCATCGCGCCCTATCTGAACCCGGAGGCGTACGCCGAGACCCGCGCCAGGAGCGAGGCCTACCTGTTCGGCGCGGAGGCCTCCCCGGCCGGTGACCGCTTCACGGACACGACCGTGTTCCCGAGCGACGGTTTCGGTTCGGACGGCTTCGGCTCCGACGGCTTCGGCTCCGACGGCTTCACCCCCGACGGCGGCGCCCGCCGCGCGGGCGCGCACCGACGCCGCAAGAAGACCGCCCGGCCGATGCGGACCGGCCTGCTCGGTGTCTCCGCCGCCGTCGCCCTCGGCACGGTCGCGGTCGCCACGGGCGCCGTGCCCGGCCTCGACAACTACAAGCTCGGCGGGGGCGGCGGGGCCGACAACGTCCAGGCCGGAGACACGCCCACGAACACCCCGATCGAGCAGGGCGGCACGTCCGGCAGCGCCGACAGCCGGGACGAGACGTCCACCAGCCGCGGCACCGAGCGTTCCGGTACGCCGTCGCCGTCGGCCTCGAAGACCTCGGCCGCGCCGACGAAGACGCCGCAGAAGCCCGAGAAGACGCAGGAGAAGAAGACCCCGGAGAAGAAGAAGCCGGCGGCCACTCCGAGCGAGAAGCCGCAGAGCACGCCCTCCCGGACGGCCACGAAGGCGCCCGGGAAGCCCGACGCCTCCGCCGCCCTGTCCGGGGAGTCCGCCGCCGCGGCCCAGGTCCTGAGCCTCGTGAACGAGGAGCGGGCCAAGGTGGGCTGCAGCCCGGTCGCCGCCAACAGCGCGCTGACCGGCCTGGCGCAGAGCTACAGCGAGGACATGGCCGCGCGGGGCTTCTTCGACCACACCGACCCGGACGGCCGCACGCCGTGGGACCGGGCCGAGAAGGCCGGGATATCCAACCTCGGCGGCGAGAACATCGCCCGCGGCCAGGCCGATGCCGCCGCCGTGATGGACGCCTGGATGAACAGCCCCGGCCACCGCGCGAACATCCTGAACTGCGACTTCAAAACCCTGGGCGTCGGCGTCGAGCTCGGCTCGGGCGGCCCCTGGTGGACCCAGAACTTCGGCTACTGAGATAACCGCAGGTCAGAGACCTAGGAGACCCCAGGGGCCGCCGTGTCCGTGTCCCGCTCGACGGCATGGGGTTCACGCCGAGCACGCCGGGCACGCCCAGCACTCAGATCTTGGCGCGTTCGTCGAGGTTCCGAAGCAGCTCAGGTGAATCGGCTACGGCGGCTCGGGCGTCCGCCATGGCTCTCTTGAGACGTGCTCTCCGGAGGAGTCGCGAGCGTCGTGGATGCCAGAGCGCGTGATGGACAACCTCGCTCGCCGCGTTCAGGCCTCTGACGTATCGGGTCGCCAGGCCCCCGCCGTACTCAGGATCGGGGTACTCCTCGAAGCTGCGCCGGCTTTCCAAGTAGAAGGCCACACGAGTCCTCGCGTACCACTCGGACACGTCGCGTGGCACCCCGGCGATCATGGCGGCGGACTCGAAAGCGTGAACCGCCCTGCGGAGCCGACGCCACTCTTCGGGGTCGCCTTGGGACCAAACCGCTTCTTCCAGAGTCGTCATCGCGCTGCGAGCAGCGGCACGAGCCTGACGACGCTCCGGGGCAGCGCTGACGTACTGGGTGACAACTGCCCCCGCGCTGCCGGCGCCGAGGAGCTGAAGCACCCCCACGAGATCCACCACTCGGGGACCGTATCAGCGGCCGGACACCCCTCTGCCGTGTTTTCGGAACGGGGCCGTCCCTGGGCCGTCGAAGAGTGCTCGACGACGACCGACGCTGGCGACCACCGACGGCAAAGTCGCAGGTCGCAGCGTTGGTCGATGACACAACACCAGGTCAGAAGCCCGGCCCATCACTTCTTCGACGACTGAGTCCCGTCCGCGCTCAGGCGGCGGCCAGGCCCCTGCGGAACACCCTCGCCGTCTCCGCCACCCGGCGGCCCAGTGCCTCGGCCGTGGCGATGTCGGCCTTGTGGACCGCCTCGGGGCCCTCGTCGGCGTTGGTCTGAGCGGCCGCGCCCGCGAAGACGCCGAGACGGTTGAGGTCCTGCTCGGATCCGGTGCTGCTGTTCCAGCCCGGGAGCAGACCCAGGTTCACCCAGTGCATGCCGAGCTGGGCGGCGAGGATCTGGAAGTACTGCAGGGTGTGCAGCTTGTCGCCGCTCTTGGACGCGGAGTTGGTGAAGCCCGCGGCCAGCTTGTCCTTCCAGGCCTGGGTCGCCCAGCGCTTCGACGTGGCCTCCGCGAAGACGTGGAAGGCGCCGGACGCGGTGCCCATGTAGGTCGGCGAGCCGAACACGATGGCGTCCGAGCGGTCGAGGACCGCCCACTGCTCCTCGGTGATCTCGTCGACGCGGATCAGGTGCACCTCGGCACCGGCTTCGACGGCACCGTCCCGGACGGCCTCGGCGATGACGGCGGTGTGGCCGTAGCCCGAGTGGTAGGCGAGGGAAACGACAGGGGTGGTCACGTGAGTACTCCTGAAATAGGCAGGTCTCTGACGGTGACCAAAGGAAAGCACTAACTTCTGGTTAGTGCAACCTGTCGGTTAGCGCTGTGCTGGCGTACCCTGTTCGCATGACCACCACCCAGGAGCTCTCGGAGGGCCTCGGCGACCTTCCGTTCAACGTGTTCGCCAAGGCCTGCCCCTCGCGCGGCACGCTGGAGCACGTCACGGGCCGCTGGGGCGGCCTCGCGCTCGGCGCCCTGTACGAGGGTTCGCTGCGCTTCAACGAACTGCGCCGACGGGTCGATGGCGTGAGCGAGAAGATGCTGTCCCAGACGCTGCACGCCCTGGAGCGCGACGGCCTGGTGCACCGAGAGGCCCAGCCGACCAACCCGCCCCGCGTGGACTACGAACTGACGCCGCTGGGGCGCGAGGTGGCCGAGCGGCTGCTCGCCCTGATCCACTTCGTGGAGGGCAGCATGGAAGAGGTCCTGGCCGCGCGCGAGCGGTACGACTCCGCTAGGGCGTGATCCGCGGCGGCCGCTGGCACGTCGGGCAGTAGTAGCTCGACCGGTTCATCCAGGGCCGTCGGCGCAGGGGCGTGCCGCAGCGCCGGCAGGGCAGGCCCTCACGCCCGTACGCGTCGAGCGACCGGTCGAAGTAGCCCGACTCGCCGTTGACGTTGACGTAGAGGCTGTCGAAGCTGGTGCCGCCCACCGCCAGGGCCGCGTTCATCACGTCCCGTACGTGGCCCAGGAGCATCAGGGTACGGGGGCGGGTGAAGGTCGCGGTCGGGCGCTCGTAGTGGATGCGGGCCCGCCAGAGGGCCTCGTCGGCGTAGATGTTGCCGACGCCGCTGATCAGTGACTGGTCGAGCAGGGCCCGCTTGATGGTGGACCGCTTGCGGCGCAGCGCCTGGTGGAAGGCCTCGTCGTCGAAGAGTTCGTCGAGCGGGTCCCGGGCGATGTGCGCGATGACGTCGGGCAGGCCGTCGGGGGTGGTCTCGTGCAGCGAGAGACCGCCGAAGGTGCGCTGGTCGACGAAGCGCAGTTCGGTCTCCAGGGCGTCGGTGAAGCGGACGCGGATGCGCAGGTGCTTCTCGTCCGGGGCGGTGTGCGGCTGGACCAGGAGCTGGCCGCTCATGCCCAGGTGGGCGAGGATCGACTGGTCGGTGTCCTCCAGGGGCAGCCACAGGTACTTGCCGCGGCGGCTGGGGACGCCGATGCGGTGGCCCTTGAGGCGGTGCGCGAAGTCGTCCGCACCGGCGAGGTGGCGGCGCACCGCGCGCGGGTGCAGCACCTCGGTCTCGGCGACGGTCCGGTGGGCGACCCACCGCTCGAGACCGCGCCGTACGACCTCGACCTCGGGCAACTCGGGCATGGCTCCCCCGTCACGGACCTGTGGATGACGCGAGCGCCCGCCCCGGGCAGGGGCGGGCGCTCGGGTGCGCGGTGTGCCGCCCGCGGTACGGGCGGCGGCGGTCAGCCGCCGACGCTGCCGTCGGTGACCGTCTGGGCGGCCTGAGCGGCTGCCGTCTGCGTCGCCTCGGCGTCCTTCGCCGCCTTGGCGCGCTCGTCCGCCGCGGCCCGGATGGACCGCCATGCGGACTCGGCGGCCTGCTGCTCCGCCTCCTTCTTGCTGCGGCCGGTGCCGGTGCCGTACGAGACGCCTCCGACGCGGGCGGCAGCAGTGAAGGTCTTCTCGTGGTCGGGGCCGGTCTCCGTGACCAGGTACTCGGGAACGCCGAGCCCCTCGGTCGCGGTGAGCTCCTGGAGACTGGTCTTCCAGTCCAGGCCGGCTCCGAGGTTCGAGGACTTCTCGATCAGGGGGTCGAACAGGCGGTGCACCAGCTCCGCCGCCGAGTCCAGCCCCTGGTCCAGGTAGACCGCGCCGATCACCGCTTCGAGGGTGTCGGCGAGGATGGACGCCTTGTCCCGGCCGCCCGTGCCCTCTTCACCCCGGCCGAGCCGGATGAAGGAGCCCAGGTCGAGCCCACGGCCCACCTCGGCGAGCGCACGCGAGTTGACCACCGCGGCCCGCAGCTTGGCCAGTTGGCCTTCTGGGAGGTCCGGGTGGGTGCGGTACAGCGTGTCCGTGACCACGAGGCCGAGGACGGAGTCCCCGAGGAACTCCAGACGCTCGTTGGTCGGCAGACCGCCGTTCTCGTATGCGTACGACCGGTGGGTCAGTGCGCGCACCAGAAGGGCGGACTCGAGCTTGTAGCCGAGCCGCCCTTCCAGAAGCGTGTGGGACGAGGCCTGGCTGTCCGCCGGAGCATTCCCGCTCGCACGGGAAGACTTGTTCTTAGGCGTGGACACAGTGCCTCTCACCAGCCGCTCAGACCTCGAGGACCTGGCGCTTGTTGTAGGTGCCGCACGACGGGCACGCGATGTGCTGCTGCTTGGGCTCGTGGCAGCGCTCGCACGCAACCAGGGTGGGGACCGCAGCCTTCCACTGCGACCGGCGGTGGCGCGTGTTGCTGCGCGACATCTTCCGCTTCGGAACAGCCACGGCTACTTCTCCTGCTTCTCGTCGACGCCCGCTTCCGCGTCAGCGCCGCTCATCTCGTCCTTCTCGCCGTCCTTCATGGTGCCGGCGAGTCCCTGCAATGCCGCCCAACGGATGTCGACGGCGTCATGGTGGTGGTCCGGGTCGTCCGCCAGCCGCGCGCCGCACTCGGCACACAGCCCGGGGCAGTCTTCCCGGCACACCGGCTGCATCGGCAGTGCGAGCACCACCGCATCACGCAGCACGGGCTCGAGGTCGAACAAGCCGTCCTCGAGGAAGAGCCTGTCCTCGTCGTCCTCGGCGTCGTCGCCCGGTTCCGCGATCACGCGGCCCCGGTCGTCGGCGTCAGGGTACGAGAACATCTCCTGGAACTCCGCTTCGAGCTCCTGCTCGAGCGGCTCCAGACACCTTACGCACTCCCCCTCGGCCGCGGCACGGGCGGTGCCTGTGACGAGCACCCCTTCCATGACCGACTCCAGACGGAGTTCGAGCTCCACCGGGGCGCCTTCCGGCACTCCGATGACTCCCTTGATACCGAAGTCCTTGGGAGCCTCGACCGTGCGGGTCAGGCGCTGCAGCGCACCAGGCCGCCGGCCCAGCTCGTGTGTGTCGAACACGAGGGGGTTGCGGTGGTCGAGGCGGGCGTTCAGGGCCATTCCAACTTTCGGTCTGCTGAGCTTGGGGGGACGCTGCCTTTCGTCGTTCCCGGGCAGCGTGGATCGCGGACGTACGCGCGACCGAAGAGCCAGGATACTGGACCTTTCGCTCTCGGCCCAATCCGGGGTTCAGCCCTGCCCGCGACCCTGCTCGTAGGCCCGCAACTGCTCGGCGCTGATCATGCCGGTGTCGAAGAGGCTCGTCTCGTCGAGGGCGTACCCCTGCTGGGCGTGATGGCCCTGCTGTTGCGGCTGCTGCTGGGCCTGGTTCGGGTCGTAGGCCGCCTGCTGGGGGTCGTAGCCCTGGTAGGCGTAGGGATCGGCGTGCTGGTAGCCGTAGGGGTCCTGCTGGGCCGCGTAGGCCTGCTGCGGGTAGCCGCCGTACGGATCCGGCTGCTGGACCGGGTCGCTTCCCGCCGGGGCGTAGCCGGCGGCCGGGGCGTACGCCGGCTGTGCGTAGTCCTGCTGCTGGGCGGGCTGCCCGGCCGGGGTCTCCTGCTCGGCGAGGGCGGCCAGGTCGGCGAGGTAGTCGGCGTCGCTGGAGTGCTGGACGGTGCTCGCGTCGTCGGCGAGGGCGCCGAGGTCGTCGGTGGCGATCCGGCCGTGCAGCTTCTGCCGGCCGCGGCCGACGGCCTCCAGGGTCTTGGCGAGCACCGCCTCGAAGGCGCCGAGCTTGATGTCGACGTACTCGTCGGCGCTGCGGCGCTGGGTCTGCGGGTCGTGGCTGCGCTCGGGGGCGTCCTCGTCCTCGTAGCCCTGCTCGTCGACGCCGGGGCCGGTGCCCAGGAGCTTCTCGCGGCCGCGGCCGACGGAGCCCAGGGTCTTGGTGAGGACGACCTCGAAGTTGGCGAGCTTGGAGTCGACGTACTCGTCGGCCTCGGCGCGGATCTCCTCGGCCTCCTGGCGGGCCTCGGCGAGGATCCGGTCGGCCTCGGCCTGGGAGCGGCGGGCGACCTCGGTGCCGGAGATCAGAGAGCCGCGCTCGGCGTGCGCGCTCTCGATGATCTGCTGGGCCTCCTGGCGGGCCTGCTCGACCATCTGCTCGCGCCCGCCGATCAGCTCCTGGGCCTGGGCGAGGGAGTCGGGCAGCGCCGCGCGCACCTCTTCCAGCATCGCGAGCAGTTCGGCGCGGTTGACCACGCACGAGGCCGACATGGGCATGGACCGGGCGCCGGAGACCGCGGAGACGATCTCGTCGAGCTTCTTCTGCACGTCCACCGTGTGCTCGCCACTCTCTACAGATGCGTTGGAGACGGACGGGACGACTGTACGGCCATGACATCACCCCGGAACACCGGGTGACGGGCAGTCAGCCCCCGGGGGAGCCTCCGGGGCCGGTTCAGGGCCGGTTCAGTCCCGCTTCAGGCGCTCGGTGAGGACCTGGAGGACCTCGGCGGGCACCAGGTGGGAGACGTCTCCGCCCCAGGTCGCGACCTCCTTGACCAGGGAGGACGACAGGAAGCTGTAGGTGGGGTTGGTGGGGATGAAGAGGGTCTCCACGCCCGAGAGGCCGTTGTTCATCTGGGCCATCTGCAGTTCGTAGTCGAAGTCGCTGACCGCGCGCAGGCCCTTGACGATGGCGGGGATGTCGCGCTGCTTGCAGAAGTCGACGAGCAGGCCGTGGAAGGCCTCCACGCGGACGTTGCCGTACTCGGCGGTGACCTGGCGGATCAGGTCGATCCGCTCCTCGATCTCGAACAGGCCCTTCTTGGCCTGGTTGATCATCACCGCGACGTAGACCTCGTCGTACAGCCTGGAGGCGCGGGAGATGATGTCGAGGTGTCCGTTGGTGATCGGGTCGAACGACCCGGGACAGACGGCGCGGCGCACTTGTGATCCCTCGCTCTCCGGTCCGGTCATCGTGCGTCTTCGCACGTAGAGGCGGCGCGACCGTACCAAAACGTTCCCTCGCCGTAGCGACGGGCCCGGAGGGGTTCGAAACCCTCGGGCCACCGGAATTCACCGCCTCTGGTGCTGCGCTCCACGGTGACGAGGGCTTCCCCGGCGAGCCAGCCCTCTGTGCGGAGTGTGAGGAGGATCTCCCGAAGATCGTCGTCCGTGACGGCGTACGGGGGGTCGAGGAAGACCAGGTCGTAGGGGTCCCCGGGGGGTGGGGTGCGGATGATCTGTTCCGCTTTGCCCGCTCTGACCTCGGCGCCGGGGAGGCCGAGGTTCCTGACGTTCTCGCGGACCGTCCTGACGGCCTTGGCGTCGGCCTCGACGAGGAGGGTGTGTCCGGCGCCCCGGGAGAGGGCCTCCAGGCCCACGGCTCCCGATCCGGCGTAGAGGTCGAGGACGCGTTCGCCGTCCAGGGGGCCGCCGAGGAGGGACTGCCAGGTGGAGAAGAGGCCCTCTCGGGCGCGGTCCGATGTGGGGCGGGTTCCTGTTCCTGGCGGGACGGCCAGGCGGCGTCCGCCGGCCGTGCCGGCGATCACGCGGGTCATCTCGGGTCCTTGCTCGTGGGTCGCATCAAGGTTCAGTGTGGCTGGTCGCGCAGTTCCCCGCGCCCCTGGGTGGGCGTCACTCACCCCTTTTCCAGGTACTGCTCCCTCTCCTCGTCCAGAAGGGCATCCAGAGCCGTCCGTAGTGCCGGGAGACGGGTCAGCTCCGGGTCGGCGGCCACGACAGCCGTCGCCTCCTGCCTCGCCTCCGCGATGATCTCCTCGTCCTCGATGACGGCGAGGACCTTCAGGGAGGTCCGGGCCCCGGACTGGGCCTGGCCGAGGACGTCTCCCTCGCGGCGCTGTTCCAGGTCGATGCGGGAGAGCTCGAAGCCGTCGAGGGTGGAGGCGACGGCGTTGAGGCGCTGGCGGGCCGCGCTCGCCTCGGGCATCTCCGTGACCAGCAGGCACAGGCCGGGGGCCGAGCCGCGGCCGACGCGGCCGCGCAGCTGGTGGAGCTGGGAGACGCCGAAGCGGTCGGCGTCCATGATCACCATGGCGGTGGCGTTCGGGACGTTGACGCCGACCTCGATGACCGTCGTGGCGACCAGGACGTCGGTGTCTCCGGCGGCGAAGCGGCGCATGACGGCGTCCTTGTCGTCAGGGTGCATGCGGCCGTGCAGCACTTCCACGCGCAGGCCCTGGAGAGGCCCCTTGACCAGGTGGTCGGCCACGTCGAGGACGGCGAGCGGCGGGCGCTTCTCCGCCTCGTCCTCGGGGGACTTCTTCCTGGACTTCTTCGGGTCGTCCTCCTCGTCGCCGATGCGGGGGCAGACGACGTAGGCCTGGTGGCCGTTCTCCACTTCCTCGCGGACCCTTTCCCAGGCGCGGGACAGGAAGTGGGGTTTGTCGGCGGCCGGGACCACATGGCTGGCGATCGGGGAGCGCCCGGCCGGCAGCTGGTCCAGGACGGAGGTCTCCAGGTCGCCGAAGACCGTCATGGCGACCGTGCGCGGGATGGGTGTGGCGGTCATGACCAGCAGATGCGGAGGCTGCTTGCCCTTGCCGCGCAGGGCGTCACGCTGCTCGACGCCGAAGCGGTGCTGTTCGTCGACCACGACCAGGCCCAGGTCGTGGAACTGCACCTTGTCCTCGATCAGCGCGTGCGTGCCGATGACGATGCCGGCCTCGCCGGTGGTGAGGTCGAGCAGGGCGTGCCGCCGGGTGGCCGCTCCCATGGAACCGGTGAGCAGCACGACCTTGGTGGCCTGCTCGGCACCGCCCAGCATCCCGCCCTCGGCCAGCTCGCCCATCATCTCGACGACGGACCGGTGGTGCTGCTGGGCGAGGACTTCGGTCGGCGCGAGCAGGGCGGCCTGGCCGCCGGCGTCGACCACGGCGAGCATGGCGCGCAGCGCGACCATCGTCTTGCCCGAACCCACCTCCCCCTGCAGCAGCCGGTGCATCGGATGGCTGGTGGCCAGGTCGTCGAAGATCTCCGCGGAGACGCGCTGCTGGCCGTCGGTGAGGGTGAAGGGGAGACGGGCGTCGAAGGCGGTGAGGAGGCCGTCCGGGGCGGGCTTGCGGGGGACGGCGGGGAGTTGGGCGTCCGCGTGGCGGCGGCGGGCCAGGGCGACCTGGAGGACGAAGGCCTCGTCCCACTTGAGGCGGGAGCGGGCGTCCTCGATGTCCGCCTTGGTGTGCGGGCGGTGGATCTTGAGGAGGGCTTCGGGGAGCGGGACCAGGCCCCGGCCCTCGCGCAGGGTGTCCGGGAGCGGGTCGACGGCCTCCTGGGCGGTGGGCAGGACCGTCTGGATCGCCTTGCCGATCTTCCAGGACTCCAGCTTGGCGGTGGCGGGGTAGATCGGGATCAGGGCGCCCGCCCAGGTCTCGACGGACTCCTCCGGGTCGCCCCGGAGCAACTCATAGGCAGGATGTGCGAGTTGAAGGCGGCGGTTGAAGACGGAGACCTTGCCGGCGAACATCGCGCGGGTGCCCGGCAGGAGTTCCTTGTGGGGCTTGTGGACGCCCGCGCCGAAGAAGACCAGTTGGAGCCGGCCGCTGCCGTCCGTGATCGTGACCTCCAGGCGCTGGCCCTTGCCGCGCGGGGCCTTGGCGGAGGCGAAGGTGTGCAGCCGGGCGTCGGCGACCTGAGCGACCACGGTGACGTGCTCGTCCATGGGGAGGTCGGCGAGGTGGGTGAGCTGGCCGCGCTCCTCGTATCTGCGCGGGTAGTGGTGCAGGAGGTCACCGACGGTGAGCAGGCCGAGGTGCTCGGCCATCACCTTCGCGGTGGCGGGGCCGAGCACCGACTTCAGCGGCTGGCGCAGGGGTTCTTGCAGTGCGGGCACGAGATCCATTGCACACCACGCCACTGACATCGGCGCGCGGCCGCGGCCGGATCGCCGTAAAGATCCCGGAAACCCCTGGTCAGGCGGCTGGTTCGGGCCTTAGGATGACGCGCTCCCGGCCCTCTTCCGCGGTCACCGCCCCACCGGGACCGCCCGACCCCGCGCCGTCGCGAGTCCCCCACCGGCGCCGTGATGATGGACTCCCAGACCTCACAGCCGTCCCAGGCACCCCATTCGCCCCCGTCACCTCATACGTTCCAGGTCGACCTGCGTGGTCTGGTGGACCTGCTCTCCCACCACCTCTACTCCAGTCCGAAGGTGTATCTGCGGGAGCTGCTGCAGAACGCCGTCGACGCCATCACGGCCAGACGCGCGACGGAACCCGACGCTCCGGCCCGGATCCGGCTGTACGCCGAGGGCGGCGCGCTGCGGGTCGAGGACACCGGCGTGGGCCTCACCGAGGCGGACGTGCACGACCTGCTGGCCACCATCGGGCGCAGCTCCAAGCGGGCCGAGGGGCTCCAGGAGGTCCGGTCGGACTTCCTCGGGCAGTTCGGCATCGGACTGCTGGCCTGTTTCGTCGTCGCCGGGCGGATCCGGGTCGTCAGCCGCAGCGCCCGTACGCCCGGGGCGCCGCCGGTGGAGTGGACGGCGTCCGACGACGGTTCGTACACCGTGCGGACGCTGCCGGACGCCGAGCGGCCCGAACCGGGCACCACCGTGCACCTGGTGGCCCGGGCGGGTTCCGCGGAGTGGCTCGCGCCCGCGCGGGTCGTGGCGCTGGCCCGGGACTTCGGGTCGCTGCTGCCGTACGACGTCCGGGTCGGCGACGAGGCGGTCACCGACCTCCCGGCGCCCTGGGACCGTCCGTATCCGGGCCCGGCCGCGCGCCGGGTCGCCCTGGCCCGGCACTGCCACGACCTGTTCGGCTTCACCCCGCTGGACACGATCGACCTGTCCGTGCCGCTGGCAGGCGTGCGCGGGGTGGCGTACGTGCTGCCGTCGGCGGTGAGCCCGGCCCGGCGCGCGGGGCACCGGGTGCACCTCAAGGGCATGCTGCTGACCGAGCGGGCCGAACAGCTGCTGCCCGACTGGGCGTTCTTCGTGCGCTGTGTGCTCGACACGGACAGTCTGCGGCCCACGGCGTCCCGCGAGGCGCTGTACGAGGACGAGACGCTGGCCGGTGTGCGCGAGGCGCTGGGCGAGCGGATCCGGGCCTGGCTGACCGGGCTGGCGGCCGGCGATCCGGAGCGGCTGGCCGCGTTCCTGGCGGTGCACCACCTGGGCGTGAAGTCGCTGGCCCGGCACGACCGGGAGATGCTGCGCACGATGCTGCCGTGGCTGCCGTTCGAGACGACCGACGGGCGGTTGTCCCTGGAGGAGTTCGCGCAGCGGCACCCGGTGGTGCACTTCACGCGGACCGTCGAGGAGTACCGGCAGGTCGCGCCGATCGCGTCCGCCCAGGGCATCGGCGTGGTCAACGGGGGCTACACGTACGACAGCGAGCTGGTGGAGGCCTTGCCGTCGGTGCGGCCGGGCACCGTGGTCGCCGAGCTGGACGCGGAGACGGTCACCGCGCACCTGGACGCCGTGGATCCGGCCGAGGAACTGGCCCTGTCCGGCTTCCTGGCGGCGGCCCGCGCCCGGCTCGACCCGCTCGGCTGCGACGTCGTCCTGCGGGCCTTCCACCCGCTCTCCGTGCCCGCGCTGCACCTCGACGACCGGGACGCCCGGCACGAGCAGGCCCGGGCGGACGCCGAGGAGCGGGCCGACGACCTGTGGGCGGGCATCCTCGGCTCCCTGCGGGGCGGCGCACCCCGCGCGCGGCTGGTGCTCAACCATCTCAACCCCCTCGTGCGGCGGATCAGCGCGCTGCCCGATGCGGAACTGATCGGCACGGCCGCGGAGTCGCTGTACGGGCAGGCGCTGCTGATGGCGCAGCGGCCGCTGCGGCCGGCCGACTCGGCGCTGCTCAACCGCGCGTTCATCGGCCTCCTGGAGTGGGCCACACACAGCGAGGACGGTCGGGCATGACGGAGATCGAGGACTTCGACACCCTGCGCGCGGCGATGGCGGAGAACTCCGGGCAGCCGGAGGGGCCGGCCCGCAACGCGCGTGCGGAGGAGCTGCTGGCGGCGGCCGAGAAGCTGAACATCCCGCTGGCCGTGATCGAGGCGCTGGGGCACCAGCTGAAGGTCTACAACTACAGCTCCGAGAAGGGGAAGATGTTCGTCCCCTTCGCGCGTCTGCTGCGCATGTGGGACGAACGGCCCGAGGACTTCGACGCGTACGAGACGCACTCCCTGCACTGGGTCTTCAAATGGGTCTCGGCCGGCATGCTCGACCAGCCGCACATCCCGCTCGCGTCGATCGAGAAGTGGCTCGGCGAGATGGAGCACCGCTACCGGCTCGCCGGGCACTCCGAGCGGGCCGTGCGCAGCG
Organism: Streptomyces sp. NPDC059696; assembly: GCF_042733745.1. Classification (NCBI taxonomy): domain Bacteria; kingdom Bacillati; phylum Actinomycetota; class Actinomycetes; order Kitasatosporales; family Streptomycetaceae; genus Streptomyces; species Streptomyces sp. NPDC059696. Next base: position 25,481 of record NZ_JBHWFG010000017.1, on the reverse strand, counting down.
CCGAGCACAGTGTGGCCGCGCACGTGGGGGACGTGGCGCGGGCCGAGCGGGCGTACGCGGCGTGGCTGGCCGCCGACCGGGACGCCATGGCCGACTGCCACGCCTGCGAGCTGCACGGCCAGGGCTGGTGGCAGGCGGAGAGGGGGCGGGACGCGGAGGCGCTCCGGCTGTGGGAGCCGGTGCTGGAGGGCGAGTACGCCTGCGCCCACGAGCCGCACACGGTCCTGGCGTCCTCCCTGGTGCCACTGCTGCGGCTGGGCCGCCTCGACGAGGCCCGGGCCAACCACCTGCGGGGCTTCCGGCTCGTACGGGCCATGGAGAGCATGCGCGGCGCGTACGCGGACCACGTGGAGTTCTGCGCGCTGACCGGCAACGAGGCGCGGGGCCTGGAACTGCTGGCGGAACGCCCGGCGTACTTCACGGACGACGGGCATCCGCGGAGCAAGCTGGACTTCATGAGCGTGGTGGCGCTGCTCATGGACCGGCTGACCGCGCTCGGGCTGGGTGAGCGGCAGGTGCCGGGGCCGCCCGGCCGGGAGTGGAGCGCGCGAGACCTCGCCGCGCACGCGCGTGCGGGGGCCCTCGCCCTGGCGGCGCGCTTCGACGCGCGCAACGGCACCGGGCACGTGAGCGAGCGGGCACGCGCGCGCATGGCGGGCCGGCCGCTGGTGGAGCGGCTGCCGCTGGGCGTGCGCTCGGTACGGCCGGTTCCCCCGCCCGCTCCCCCGCAGGTCCCGGTCCACGTCACCGGGCAGGCGGACCCGGCCGCGCTGCTGGCCGAGGCGCGGCGGCTGTCGGACACCCTGCGGCCGAACGCCGTGGAGGCGTGGGCGGCCGCCGCCGAGGCCGCGAAGGGCACCGAGCCGGCCCCGCGCGACCGGGCCGAGATGGCGGACCACGAGGCGATGTCCCTCGGTCCGGAGGGCGCCGCGCTCTTCGAGCGGGCCGCGGAGCTGTACGCGGAGGCGGGCGACCCGGGCGAGGCCCTCGCGGCACGCGCGCGGGGGGCGTACGTCCGCGCGCTCGGGGGTGACGTGGACGGTGCCGTCGCGGCGGTGGCGGGCCTGTACGACGAGGTCCTCGCGCTGTACGCCGCGGAGGGCACGGGGATGCGGCAGACGGCGTCGGTCGTGATGAGCCGGGCGCGGATCCTGACGCGGCGGGCGCACGAGACCGCCGGCGACGCGGCGGCACTCGCCGAGGCCGGGGCCGCCGCCCGTGAGGTCCTGGCGCTCGTGGACGGCCGGACCGGGGAGGACGTACGGCTGGCCGCGCGGGCCGCCGAGGCGCAGGCGATACTCGGGGAGCTGGCCGGTCTGGCCGGGGACCTGGAGACGGCCGCGGAGCTGCTGGCGCGGGGCGCGGCGGCGTTCGTGGCGGCGGGGCTGCCGTGGTTCGCGGTGGAGTACGAGGCCCGTCTGGCGTCCCTGGCCCACCACCTCGGAGACGCGGCGGAGACCGAGCGGGCACTGCGAGCGGCCCTGGAGCACGGCGGAGCGCAGCTGGAGGCGCCCGGGCGGGCTCAGCTCCACCTCCAGCTCGCCGAGGTCGTCGGCGGCCGGGGCGACGCCGAGGAGGCCGCCGCGCACGCCCTGGAGGCCGCCCACTGGGCCGACGAGGCGGGCGAGTCGGCGACGCTGGGTGCCTGGGCGCGACAGCAGCTCGGCGGGTTCCTGCTGCGGCAGGGACGGTGGGCCGAGGCCGCGGAGGTGCTGGAGTCGGCGCTGCCCGACCTGACCGCCGAGACGCACGGCGACGGGGCGGTCGTGCAGACGCTGTGGTGGCTCGGCGACTGCCTGAGCGAGCTCGGTGAGCACCGGGCGGCGGCCGAACGGCGTCTGCAGGCCGCCGAGATCGCCCGGCACTGGCCCGAGCAGCACGACCACGCCACCCTCGCCCATCTCGCCGGGGAGTCCCTCGGGCAGGCCGGACTGCCCGCCGAGGCGGACCGTGCCTACGCCCGCGCGGGCGAGCTGTGGCGCGCCCTCGGCGACACCCACGGCCTGGTCCGCTCCCTGCGCGCCCGTGCCTGGCTGGCGTTGGACACCGCGGGCGGGACGGACGCGGCACGCACCCTGATGGCGGAAGCGCTCCGCACGTGCGAAACGGGACGGGACGCAGCGCCCGACGAGGAGACCCGGCGGCGGCTCGTCGCCGAACTCGGCCATACGCACGGACAGTTCGGCGACCTGCTCGCCCGCTCCGCGGTCGAGGACGCCGAAGGCACCGCGGACCGGGACCTGTTCGAGGAGGCGCTGGGCCACGCGGTGTGCTCGGCCGAGGTGTTCGCCTCCCTCGGCGACGGCGCCCTGCACAGCCGCACCGGCGCGGAACTGGCCGCGGGCCGGCTGGAGGCCGACCTGGACCGCCGCGCCGAGGCGGTGGCACGCGCGCGTGCGGTGCTGGCGGCGTACGAGGAGTACGACGACGGGGCGGTGGCGGGCGACGGGGACGGCGAAGCCGGGACGGCGCGACTCCGCCGGGCGGAGGCGGAGCAGCTGCTGCGCCTGTTGACGGAGCGACCGGACTGACGAGGCCCTGGGCCTACTCCACGCCGATGAGGAGCAGGGCCCCTTGCCGTCCGCCCCGGTACAGCACCGTGTCGACGGCGAGGTAGCCCTCGCGGACCCGGCCCTCCAGGTGCTCGGCGACGGTGTCGGGGACGTCGTCGCCGAGGACCAGGGTGACCATCTCTCCGCCGGCCGAGAGCATGCGGTCCAGGACGGCCTCGGCGACGACCGTGACGTCCGAGCCGATCACGACCACGTCCCCGTCGATCAGGCCCAGGACGTCGCCGGCCTGGCAGATGCCCGCCATCGTCCAGGACTGCCGTTCGGCGACGGTGACCTCGGCGTAGCGGGTGGCCCCGGCGGCCGAGGTCATGGACACGACGTCCTCGTCGAAGCGGCGGTCCGGCTCGTGCACGGCCAGCGCCGCGATGCCCTGGACCGCCGAGCGGGTCGGGATCAGGGCGACCCGGACGCCCTCCGCGCGGACCTGCTCGGCGGCCGCCGCAGCCGTGTGCCGCAGGTCGGCGTCGTTGGGCAGCAGCACGACCTCGCGCGCGTGGGCCCGCCGTACGGCCTGGACGAGCTCGCCGCTCGCGGGCGGCTCCCCGGGGCGGGCGAGCACGGTCGTCGCACCGGCCTCCGCGTACAGCCCGGCCAGCCCCTCACCGGGCACGACGGCCACGATCGCCCGCTCGGCTCGCTCCCGTGGCGGCCGCTCGGCGCCGGTGGTGTGCACGTCACCGGCTCCGAAGTGCGTGATGCGGATGCGGTGGGGGCGCCCGGCCTCGATGCCGGCCTCGACAGCGGCGCCCGCGTCGTCGACATGGACGTGCACGTTCCACAGCCCGTCGCCGCCGACGACGACGAGGGAGTCCCCGAGGGCGTCGAGCCGCTCCCGCAGCCGCTCCACGGCCGTGTCCTCGGCGTCCAGGAGGTAGATCACCTCGAAGGCGGGCCCCTCCGCTCCGGGCACCGCGACGGCGCCGTCGGCACCCTCGCCCGGGCCACTGCCCGTGCCTTCGCCGGTGCCGGCGAGATCGCACTCGCCGGTGCCGCCGTCGACGGGCGCGGAGCCCACGGAGGAAGCAGGGCCCGGGGAGGAAGCAGGGCCCCCGAAAGCGGTTGCCGAAGTCCCCACCACCCCTCGCGCCCTCTCCCCCGTGAACGTCTCCACCAGCGCCCCGAGCACCGCGACCAGCCCCCGTCCCCCGGCGTCGACCACCCCGGCGCGCTCCAGGACGGGCAGCTGGCCCGGGGTCGCGGCGAGGGCCGTGCGGGCTCCGCCGTAGGCCGCCCGGGCCACGGTCCCGCAGTCGCCCTCCGCGGCGTCCGCGGCTTCGGCGGCGGCCGAGGCGACCGTGAGGACCGTGCCCTCGACGGGGTGGGCGACGGCCCGGCGGGCGGAGTCGGCGGCCTGCCGCAGGGCGAGCCGCAGACCGCGGCCGTCGGCGGGGGCGTCCTCGTCGGCCAGCACCTGGGCCATGCCGCGCAGCAGCTGGGCGAGGATCGTCCCGGAGTTCCCGCGGGCGCCGATGAGCGCGCCGTGCGCCATCGCCCGGGCGGCGTCGGCGAGCGTCGGGCCCTCGGAGCCCGTGGCACCGGACCCGGCGGCGTCCAGGCCCGTCGCGCTCACCGGTCCCGCCGCGTGCCCCGCGAACACCGCCTCGACCGCCGCGGCCGCCGACTCCAGGGTCAGATACAGGTTGGTGCCCGTGTCGCCGTCCGCCACCGGGTAGACGTTGATGGCGTCGATCTCCTCACGCGCCCGCCCCAGTGTCTCCAGCGCGAGACCGCACCAGGTGCGCACCGCGAGAGCATCGAAGAATGTCTGCGGCACCTGCGCCACCGCGCCTCCTAGAGCTGCTGGACGTGGCACGCAGCGTAGACCCCGGGGCGGTGTCCACCGGAAGCGGGAGGGGACCGGGCCCCTGAGCTGCCGTGGTAGTTTCGCTCTACGGGTGCAGCCGTTGTATGCTGCTCCGGTTGCCCGATCCGATCGGGCCTTCCCCCTGGCAACGCCACTCAGATTTCGACCGGCTCGTTCAGAGCCCGAGAGTCTCGATCCCGGCCTGCCGGGATCAACCGTAAGTGCATCTGAAGTCTTTGGAGTGACCCGTGGCTGCCAACTGCGACGTCTGCGGCAAGGGGCCGGGCTTCGGCAACAACATCTCGCACTCGCACCGCCGTACGCCCCGTCGCTGGAACCCGAACATCCAGCGTGTGCGTACCGTGGTGGGCGGGACGCCGAAGCGCGTGAACGCTTGCACCTCGTGCATCAAGGCCGGCAAGGTCTCGCGCTGACGCTCAGCTAGCGCGCAACCACTGCTGGTTCGCTGCAGAGCCGGTCCACCTCTGGTGGGCCGGCTCTTTGCCGTGCCTGATCGGCGTCGGCCCCGCGCCGGGGCCGGTCGTCAGGGTTCGGGGGTGGCCCGCGAGCGCCAGCCGTGATCCACCGGCCCGATGCCCCCGCCGAGCGCGAACCCGGCGGCGACGGCGCCCGTCACGTACTCCTTGGCCGCCGCCACCGCCTCGGGCACGGACTGTCCCTTGGCGAGCTGGGAGGCGATCGCGGAGGCGAGGGTGCAGCCGGTGCCGTGGGTGTGACGGTTGTCATGCCGCGGCGCCCGCAGCCAGTGCTCCTCGGAGCCGTCCGTGAGCAGGTCGACGGCGTCCCCGGGCAGGTGCCCGCCCTTGATCAGCACCCAAGCCGGTCCGTAGGCCAGGACGGCCGCCGCGGCCTGCCGCATCTCCCCCTCCGAGACGACCCGGACGCCCGCGATCTGGGCGACCTCGTCGAGATTCGGAGTGGCGATCGTCGCCACCGGCAGCAGCTTCGTACGGACGGAGTCCAGCGCGGAGGCGGCGAGCAGGGCGTCGCCGTGCTTGGAGACACCGACCGGGTCGACGACCGCCGGGGCGTCCGTCCCGGCGATCAACTCGGCGACCGCCTCCACGAGTTCCGCGGAAGCCAGCATCCCCGTCTTGACCGCCCGGACGCCGATGTCGTCGACGACACTGCGGTACTGCGCCCGCACGGCCTCCACGGGCAGTTCCCAAGCGCCCTGCACGCCGAGGGAGTTCTGCGCGGTCACCGCCGTGACGACGCTCATGCCGTGCACGCCGAGCGCGAGCATCGTCTTGAGGTCGGCCTGGATGCCCGCGCCGCCGCCGGAGTCGGAGCCCGCCACCGTCAGGACGGTGGGGATCATGACTCCACGTCCCCGAAGTGGTCCCAGCCGCCCTTGCTGGTCCACGGCGCCCCGTCGACCGTCACCTGGGGCAGCGCCGAGGGGTTGAGGACCTCGCCGATGACCTTCCAGCGGGCGGGCAGCTTCACGTCCGGCGGGAAGGTGGCCACGATCGCGTGGTCCTCTCCCCCGGTCAGCACCCACTGCATGGGGTCGACCCCGACGGCCTGCCCGATGTCGTTCATCTGGGAGGGGATGTCGATCGCCCCGGAGCGGATGTCGATCCGCACCTTGCTGGCCTCGGCGATGTGCCCGAGGTCCGCGATCAGCCCGTCGCTGACGTCGCACATCGCGGTCGCGCCGAGCCCCGCGGCGGCCGGACCGGCGTGATAGGGCGGCTCCGGGCGCCGGTGGGCCTCCACGAACGCCCGCGGGGAGCGGAACCCCCGGGACAGCACCGCGTACCCGGCCGCCGACCAGCCGAGCCAGCCGGTCACCGCGACACGGTCGCCGGGCTGGGCGCCCGCCCGCGTCACCGGCTCCTGGTTGCGCAGATCGCCGAGGGCGGTGATCGACACCATGATCGAGTCGCCGCGTACGACGTCTCCGCCGACCACGGCGGCTCCGGCCACCTGGCATTCGTCGCGCAGGCCGTCCATCAGCTCGCTCGGCCAGGTCACCGGCAGCTCGGCCGGGACGACCAGGCCGAGCAGCAGCGCGGTCGGCACGGCACCCATGGCGGCGATGTCGGCGAGGTTCTGCGCGGCCGCCTTGCGGCCCACGTCGTACGCCGTCGACCAGTCGCGCCGGAAGTGCCGGCCCTCCACGAGGATGTCCGTGCTCGCCACGACCCTGCGGTCGGGAGCGGCCACCACGGCGGCGTCGTCGCCGGGGCCGACCCGTACCGCCGGAGTGGTGGTCAGACGGGAGGTGAGCTCCCTGATGAGCCCGAACTCACCGAGCTCACCAACAGTGCCCTTCATTGCCCTTTCTCCCCTTCTGTCCCTGTCCGTTCCCGGTCGCGAGGCATCTCGGTCCTCGCTACGGTCGAAGTGACCGTCAAGTTCTGCCGGCCTCGCACCCCGGCGCGCACAACCCGGTCCCCGCGGGTCTCCCCGCGGCGAGCGGCGACGCGATACCGTGGCGTTCCTTTTCCCCACATGATCCTCGTGGCCGCCCTGGAGGTTCCGTGGTACAGGCGTACATCCTGATCCAGACCGAGGTCGGGAAGGCCTCGGTCGTCGCCGAGACGATCAGCAAGATCCCTGGGGTCATCCAGGCCGAGGACGTGACGGGACCCTACGACGTCATCGTGCGGGCCCAGGCCGACACCGTCGACGACCTCGGCCGCATGGTGGTCGCCAAGGTCCAGCAGGTGGACGGCATCACCCGCACCCTGACCTGCCCGGTCGTCCATCTGTAGCCCCCGTCTACCCTGAGCCGGTGAACTCTTTCCGTCACCGGCACCCTTGTGTCTCCCGCGTGTTCCGCGTGTTCCGCCTGCCCGCTGTCGCGCTGTTGATCACTGTTGCGGGCTGCTCCTCAGCAGACGACAGCGCGTCGGCGGCGGTTCCCAGTCCGGACGCGAAGGTCGCGGGACTGTGCCGGAACCTGGACAAGGTACTGCCCGCGACGGTGGACGGTGAGCGCCGTGAGGATCCCGAACCCGCGTCGGCGCTGACGGCGGGCTGGGGCAGCCCGGCGATCATACTGCGCTGCGGTGTGCCGCAGCCGCCGAAGATGGTCGACCCGAAGGTGGCCGAGGGACGGGATCCGGATGCCGTCGCCGGGGGCGTGAACGGGGTCGACTGGCTGATGGAGGAGCAGGACGGCGGGGGGCACCGGTTCACCACCGCCAACCGGGAGGCGTACGTCGAGGTCCGGGCGCCCGAGGGCGTGGACAGTTCCGGTGTGCTGATCGATCTGGCCGCGGCAGTGAAGAAGGCGATCCCCAAGGGGATCGCCTCCTGAGCACCGCGCCTCAGAGCGGGTTCACCGCAGGCCCGTGGACCTGCGCAGCGCCGCCTGCACCAGCCGGTCGATGAGCTCCGGGTAGCTCACCCCGCTCGCCTGCCACATCTGCGGGTACATCGAGATGGGCGTGAAGCCGGGCATCGTGTTGATCTCGTTGATCACGAACTCGCCGTCCTCGGTGAGGAAGAAGTCCGCGCGGACCAGACCCTCGCAGGACGCCGCGTCGAACGCGTCGACCGCCAGGCGCTGGACCTCGGCCGTCTCCTCGGGCGTGAGGGGCGCCGGGACGAGACCCGGGGTGGAGTCGATGTACTTGGCCTCGAAGTCGTAGTACGCCTGCGCCTCGGGCGGCGGGATCTCCGCGGGCAGGGAGGCCCGGGGGCCGTCCTCGAACTCCAGGACGCCGCACTCGATCTCGCGGCCGCGCAGGGCGGCCTCCACGAGGATCTTCGGGTCGTGGCGCTGGGCCTCGGCGATGGCCTCGTCGAGGCCGGAGAGGTCGTCGACCTTGGTGATGCCGATCGACGAACCGGCCCGCGAGGGCTTCACGAACAGCGGCCAGCCGTGCTCGCCCGCGAAGTCGACGATCTTCTTGCGGGCGGCGGCCTGATCCTGCTCCCACTCACGGGGACGCACCACCACGTACGGGCCGACCTTCAGCCCGAACGAGGTGAACACCCGCTTCATGTACTCCTTGTCCTGGCCCACGGCCGAGGCGAGCACACCCGAACCCACGTACGGGACGCCGGACAGCTCCAGGAGGCCCTGGAGGGTGCCGTCCTCGCCGTACGGGCCGTGCAGCACCGGGAAGACCACGTCGACCTCGCCGAGCGCCTTGGGGACCGATCCCGGCTCGCTGTAGAGGACTTCGCGGTCGGCGGGGTCGACGGGGAGGATCACTCCGCCCTCGGCGGACTCGGCCAGCGCGTCGACGCTCGGCGGGCGCCGGTCGACGATCGCCATCCGCTCCGGTTCGTCCGCCGTGAGCGCCCAGCGCCCGTCCTGGGTGATGCCGATCGGCAGGACGTCGTACTTCGTCCGGTCGATGGCCTTGAGGACGGCGCCGGCGGTGACCACGGAGATCCCGTGTTCGGAGCTGCGTCCGCCGAACACGACGGCCACACGCGGCTTGCGAGGCGGCTGCTCGGGGCTCTGGGGGAGGTTCTCGGTGCTCATATCGCGTTGAGAGTACCCGTTGGTAGGGCCGGTAGTAAGCGCCGCCGGCCTCGCGTCGCTCAGCGTCGTTCGGGCTTCGCGCTGCGCGACATCAGCTCCTTGAGGGCCACCACGGGGGGCTTGCCCTCGTGCACGATGCCGACGACCGTCTCGGTGATGGGCATGTCGACGCCGTGCCGGCGGGCCAGGTCGAGCACCGACTCGCAGGACTTGACGCCCTCGGCGGTCTGCTTGGTGACCGCGATGGTCTCCTGGAGGGTCATGCCCTTGCCGAGGTTGGTGCCGAAGGTGTGGTTGCGCGACAGCGGCGAGGAGCAGGTGGCCACCAGGTCGCCGAGGCCGGCGAGTCCGGAGAAGGTCAGCGGATCGGCGCCGAGGGCCATGCCGAGCCGGGTGGTCTCGGCGAGGCCGCGGGTGATGAGGGAGCCCTTGGCGTTGTCGCCGAGTCCCATGCCGTCCGCGATGCCGACGGCGAGCCCGATGACGTTCTTCACGGCTCCGCCCAGTTCGCAACCCACCACGTCCGTATTGGTGTACGGGCGGAAGTACGGCGTGTGGCAGGCGGCCTGGAGCCGCTGGGCGACGGCCTCGTCGGTGCAGGCCACCACGGCGGCGGCCGGCATCCGCGCGGCGATCTCCCGCGCCAGGTTGGGCCCGGTGACCACGGCGATCCGGTCCGGGCCGACCTTGGCGACGTCGTCGATGACCTCGCTCATCCGCATCGCGGAGCCGAGTTCGACGCCCTTCATCAGGGACACCAGGACCGTGTCGGGGGCCAGCAGCGGGCTCCACTCGGCGAGGTTGCCGCGCAGGGTCTGCGAGGGGACCGACAGCACCGTGAAGTCGGCGTCCGCGGCGGCCTCGGCGGGATCGGTGGTGGCCCGGACGTTCTCCGGGAGCTCGACGCCCGGGAAGTAGTCGGGATTGGCCCGCGTGGAGTTGATCGCCTCGACGACCTCCGGGCGGCGCGCCCACAGGGTGACCTCGCACCCCGCATCGGCGAGCACCATGCCGAAGGCCGTACCCCACGAACCGGCGCTCAGGACCGCCGCCTTGACCGGCTTGCTCACTTGCCCAGCCCCTCTTCCTGCACGGTCTGTCCGGACTTCTGGTGCGCCTGCGTCTGCGCCTGGGTGCGGCGCCGCTGCTCGATCCGCTCCCGGCGCGGGTCGTACGGCGTCTCGGGCGCCTTCTCGCCGCGGATCTGCTCCAGCTGGGCGGTGACGGCGGCCATGATGACCTCCGTGGCCTCCTTCAGCAGCTCCGCGGTCATCTCACGGTCGTAGAACCGCGCGAGGTCCACGGGCGGCCCGGCGAGCACGCGATGCGTCTTGCGCGGCAGCAGGCTGGGCTTCTTCGCGTACGGCGGCAGCAACTCGTTGCAGCCCCACTGGGCCACGGGGATCACCGGGCACTTGGTCTGCAGGGCGACGCGCGCGGCCCCGGTCTTGGCGGTCATGGGCCAGCCGTCCGGGTCGCGGGTGAGGGTGCCCTCCGGGTAGAAGGCGACGCATTCCCCGCGGTCCACGGCGTCGATCGCGGCGCGGAAGGCGCTCAGCGCGTCCGTGCTCTCGCGGTAGACGGGGATCTGCCCGGTGCCCCGCATCGCGGCCCCGACGAATCCCTTCTTGAAAAGTCCGCTCTTCGCGAGGAATCGCGGGACGCGCCCGGTGTTGTACTGAAAGTGCGCGTAAGCGAAGGGGTCGATGTGCGAATTGTGGTTCACCGCGGTGATAAATCCACCCTCTGCCGGAATGTGCTCCATTCCACGCCAGTCCCGCTTGAGCAGAACCACCAGCGGCGGTTTGCAGATCACCGCGGCGAAGCGGTACCAGAAGCCGATTCTGCGGCGGGGCACGCGGACACCTTCCTCTAGGGCGTGAAGCCGGGGCCACGGGGGGCCGCACAAGTGTCGCCCCAGGCCGCCGGTCTGTCGAGAACACCGTACGCCCCGGCACGCCGCCCGCCCGAGGCCCCGGGTGACAATGACCGCGACAAGAGGAGGACGGAACACCCGTGCAGTGGACCCTGGTCGTACCCCTGAAGCCCCTGGCCGAGGCCAAGAGCAGGCTTGCGGACACCGCGGACGACGGGCTGCGGCCGGACCTGGCGCTGGCCTTCGCGCAGGACACGGTGGCGGCCGCGCTGGCCTGTCCGGGCGTGGGCGATGTGGCAGTCGTCACGGACGACGCCCGGGCGGGCCGTGAGCTGGCCGCACTGGGTGCGGCGATCGTCCCCGACGAGCCGGGCGGCGGTCTCAACGCCGCCCTCGCACACGCGACGCGCTCCGTACGGTCCGTCCGCCCGGCCCGTGCGGTGGCCGCGTTGAACGCCGATCTGCCGGCTCTGCGTCCCGAGGAATTGTCCCGGGTACTCGATGCCGCCGCGGAATTCCCGCGTGCTTTTCTCCCGGACGCGGCCGCAATCGGCACGACTCTGCTCGCCGCCGCCCCGGGCCGGGAATTGCGCCCGGCCTTCGGCCCGGACTCCCGGGCCCGGCACCGCGCGTCGGGCGCCGTGGAACTGTCCCTCTCCGCGGTCGATTCCGTCCGCCAGGACGTGGACACCGGCGACGACCTGCGCAGCGCGCTGGCCCTGGGGGTGGGACCTCATACGGCCGCGGCCGCCGCGCGGTTGCTGATTCCCGGGCAGTAGGCTGCGGCCATGCAGGCGACCGCGTACACGTACGACCCCGAGAGCCGCAGCGGGCAGGTGCTCCTGGACGACGGCACCCCGGTGCCCTTCGACGCGGCCGCGTTCGACGCCGGGGGGCTGAGACTGCTGCGCCCGGGCCAGCGGGTGCGCATCGAGGTGGAGGGGGCGCGGGACGCGCCGCGGATCACTCTGGTGACTCTGCAGACCCTCTGATCACACGCTGAACACGCCGCGGGCCGGACTCCGTACGGAGTCCGGCCCGGCGCGTGAGTACCCCAGTGCCCTTACTTCTTGCGGGCGGTGGTCTTCTTGGCGGTGGTCTTGCGCGCCGTCGACTTCTTGGCGGGGGCCTTCTTGGCCGTGGCCTTCTTCGCCGGGGCCTTCTTCGCGGTGGTCTTCTTCGCGGCGGTGGTCTTGGACGTCGCCGTGGTCTTCTTGGCGGGCGCCTTCTTCGCGGTGGTCTTCTTCGCGGCCGCGGTCTTCGTCGTGGCCTTCTTCGCCGTCGTCTTCTTGGCGGCGGTCTTCTTCGCGGCGGCCGACTTGGTGGTCGCCTTCTTCGCGGCGGCCTTCTTGACCGTCGCGCCGGCACCGCCGGTCAGGCTGCCCTTCGGCGCCTTCTTCACGGAGACCTCGCCGCCGCGCGGGAGCTTCTTCGAGCCGCTGACCAGGTCTTTGAAGCCCTGACCGGCGCGGAAGCGCGGAACGGAGGTCTTCTTGACCCGAACCCTCTCGCCCGTCTGGGGGTTACGGGCGTACCGAGCCGGACGGTCGACCTTCTCGAACGAACCGAAGCCGGTGACCGAGACCCGCTCACCCGAGACGACCGCGCGGACGATGGCGTCCAGGACATGGTCGACAGCGTCGGCGGCCTGCTGGCGGCCGCCCATCTTGTCGGCAATCGCTTCTACGAGCTGCGCCTTGTTCACGTCTTCCCCTTCGGAGACATCGCCAGAACGAAAGTGTTCAAGCTTTTTCGCACGTTAGGCAGATATATACCGCAAATCAAACACGAAACGGGCTTATCACCCTTGTGCCGCAACGAACTCGACGGTGTCGAAGGGTTCAGCGTTCCTCGCCGGGGAGACGTCCCTCGTCGAGGTCCGCATTGAACCGCTCCAGCCGCCTTGCCGCGTCGGCGAGATCGTGCTTGGCCGCGGCCGTAATGACCAGCAGCTTCCGGGTCAGCGCCATCCGTACGCCCTCCGGGACTTGCAGTGCGCGCACCCTTGTGTGCGCTTCCTTGAGTTGGTCCGCGACTGCCGCATAGAGCTCGAGTTGGCCGTCGTGTTCCATGCACAGATTGTGCCATCTGGGGCGAGTTGTCGCCTGCGCAGGGGACAACTGCCGCCTCGGACGGCCTTCCCGGCACACGTGGAAGTCACGGCTGTACTCCTCGCGTACCCCAGCAACCACCTGCTTAACGTGGGAAGTTGGCAGCGGAACAGCGGGTGGGCAGGGCCGTTCGGGTGCAGAGACGGCTGTACCCCCGATCGGGCTGATCGGGGGTACAGAGGGGGTGTTGTCGTGGCCGAAAGTCGCCTTGTTCAGAGGCGGTGGGCCGTGCCCGGGGTCAGACCGGGAGGGTCCGCGGCTTGAACGTGGGGCGCTTGGCCTCGTAGGCGGCGATGTCGGCCTCGTTCCGGAGAGTGATCGAGATGTCGTCGAGGCCGTTCAGCAGCCGCCAGCGGGAGTTCTCGTCGAGCTCGAAGGGGGCGGTGATGCCTTCGGCGCGCACCTCGCGGCTCTCCAGGTCGACGGTGATCTCGGCCTGCGGGTCCTTCTCGGTGAGCTCCCACAGCGCGTCGACGGTCTGCTGCTCCAGCACCACCGTGAGCAGGCCGTTCTTGAGCGAGTTGCCGCGGAAGATGTCGGCGAAGCGCGAGGAGATCACGGCCTTGAAGCCGTAGTTCTGCAGGGCCCACACGGCGTGCTCGCGGGAGGAGCCGGTGCCGAAGTCGGGGCCGGCAACCAGGACGGTCGCCCCCTGCCGTTCGCTCTGGTTGAGGATGAACGCCGGGTCCTTGCGCCAGGCCTCGAACAGCCCGTCCTCGAACCCGTCGCGCGTGACCTTCTTGAGCCAGTGGGCGGGGATGATCTGGTCGGTGTCGACGTTGCTGCGGCGCAGCGGGACGGCCCGGCCGGTGTGAGTGGTGAAGGCTTCCATGACTGTTCAGACTCCAGCGGGCGTGACGGCGTCGGCGGACAGGTCGGCCGGGGAGGCCAGGTGGCCCAGGACGGCGGTGGCGGCGGCGACCTGGGGCGAGACCAGGTGGGTGCGGCCGCCCTTGCCCTGCCGGCCTTCGAAGTTGCGGTTGGAGGTGGACGCCGAGCGCTCACCGGGGGCGAGCTGGTCCGGGTTCATGCCCAGGCACATCGAGCAGCCCGCGTGCCGCCATTCGGCGCCGGCCTCCTTGAACACCACGTCCAGGCCCTCGGAGACGGCCTGCAGGCCCACCCGCGCCGAGCCCGGCACGACCAGCATCCGTACCCCGTCGGCGACTTTGCGGCCCTTGAGCAGCTCGGCCGCCGCGCGCAGGTCCTCGATACGGCCGTTGGTGCACGAGCCTACGAAGACGGTGTCCACCTTGATGGAACGCAGCGGCTGCCCGGCCTCCAACCCCATGTACTCCAGGGCCTTTTCGGCGGCGAAGCGCTCCGATGCGTCTTCGTACGAAGCGGGGTCGGGGACGGACGCCGAAAGCGGTGCGCCCTGCCCCGGGTTGGTCCCCCAGGTGACGAACGGCGACAGCTCGGAGGCCTCGATGACCACCTCCGCGTCGAACTGCGCGTCCTCGTCGGTCTTCAGCGTCTTCCAGTAGGCGACGGCGGCGTCCCAGTCGTCGCCCTCGGGGGCGTGCGGGCGGCCCTGGAGGTAGGCGAAGGTGGTCTCGTCCGGGGCGATCATGCCCGCCCGGGCACCGGCCTCGATGGACATGTTGCAGATGGTCATCCGCGCTTCCATCGACAGCTTCTCGATGGCCTCGCCGCGGTACTCCAGGACGTAGCCCTGGCCGCCGCCGGTGCCGATCTTCGCGATGATCGCCAGGATCAGGTCCTTGGCGGTGACGCCCTCGGGCAGTTCGCCGTTGACCGTGATCGCCATGGTCTTGGGGCGGGTCATCGGCAGCGTCTGGGTGGCCAGCACGTGCTCGACCTGGGAGGTGCCGATGCCGAACGCCAGCGCGCCGAAGGCGCCGTGGGTGGAGGTGTGGGAGTCACCGCACACGACGGTGGTGCCGGGCTGGGTCAGACCCAGCTGCGGGCCCACCACGTGCACCACGCCCTGCTCGACGTCGCCCAGCGGGTGCAGACGCACTCCGAACTCGGCGGCGTTCTTGCGCAGCGTCTCCAGCTGCACCCGCGACACCGGGTCCGCGATCGGCTTGTCGATGTCCAGGGTGGGGGTGTTGTGGTCCTCGGTCGCGATGGTGAGGTCCAGGCGGCGCACGGTACGGCCGCTCTTGCGCAGACCGTCGAAGGCCTGCGGGCTGGTCACCTCGTGCAGCAGGTGCAGATCGATGAAGAGAAGGTCGGGCTCGCCCTCCGCGCGCCGGACGACGTGGTCGTCCCAGACTTTCTCCGCGAGTGTCCTACCCATCGCTGTTCCCTCCGGCCGGCGACGATCCGCCGACCCAACTAGAGATCTTGAGGAGGCGGTGCCCGTACCCCGGATTCCGGGCACACACCGCCAGGCCCTTACGTCACGGGCCGTTGTGACTTCGTGATTCCAGGGTGGCGCGTTCCATGGAAAATTGAACTTGCGTTTCACAGAGTGAGACGGGAGTATCGTTGCATGGACAACAGTAGCGGCGTCGGCGTTCTGGACAAGGCGGCCCTCGTCCTGAGCGCTCTGGAGTCCGGTCCGGCCACCCTCGCGGGTCTGGTCGGTGCCACCGGACTGGCACGACCCACGGCCCACCGTCTGGCCGTGGCGCTGGAACACCACCGCATGGTGGCGCGCGACATGCAGGGCCGTTTCATTCTCGGCCCTCGCCTGGCCGAGCTCGCCGCGGCCGCGGGTGAGGACCGTCTCCTCGCCACCGCCGGCCCGGTGCTCACGCATCTACGGGACATCACGGGCGAGAGCGCGCAGCTCTATCGCCGCCAGGGCGACATGCGCATCTGCGTCGCCGCGGCGGAGCGTCTGTCCGGCCTTCGGGACACGGTGCCGGTCGGTTCGACGCTCACGATGAAGGCCGGCTCCTCGGCGCAGATCCTGCTGGCCTGGGAGGAGCCGGAGCGGCTGCACCGGGGGTTGCAGGGGGCGCGCTTCACGGCGACGGCCCTGTCGGGTGTGCGGCGGCGTGGCTGGGCACAGTCGATCGGTGAGCGGGAGCCGGGGGTCGCGTCGGTGTCGGCGCCGGTGCGGGGGCCGTCGAACCGGGTGGTCGCCGCCGTGTCGGTGTCCGGGCCGATCGAGCGGCTGACGCGGCACCCGGGGCGGATGCATGCGCAGGCTGTGATCGACGCCGCCGGGCGCCTCTCCGAGGCGTTGCGGCGCACCGGCTGAGCCGACGGAGCGTTTCGGGAGGGGCCGGCCTCAACGCCGCGGCGGGCCTTTTTCCGACTCAGCGCCGGGGCAGGCGCGGTTTCGCGGTCGAGTGCGGGCCGCCAGAGGTTGATCGCGCGGGCCGTCAGGGCTTGATCGCGCGGTTCCCCGCGCCCTCAAGAAGGCACGTACGCGAAAGGCCCCTCACCGAAGTGAGGGGCCTTTCGCCATGTGTACCCCCGACCGGATTCGAACCGGCGCTACCGCCTTGAGAGGGCGGCGTGCTAGGCCGCTACACAACGGGGGCCTGGACACTGCGTTTCCGCAGGTCCGAGCTGGTCTACCTGGACTCGAACCAAGACTAACTGAACCAGAATCAGTCGTGCTGCCAATTACACCATAGACCAATGTGGTTTAGACCAGTCAGTACCCCCGACCGGATTCGAACCGGCGCTACCGCCTTGAGAGGGCGGCGTGCTAGGCCGCTACACAACGGGGGCCCTAGCAGTCCCGAGACGATCGTCGAACTGCTGATCTTCGGAACCAGTACCCCCGACCGGATTCGAACCGGCGCTACTGCCTTGAGAGGGCAGCGTGCTAGGCCGCTACACAACGGGGGCGATGCAGATGAGCTCTGCGAGCTGGCCTACCTGGACTCGAACCAAGACTAACTGAACCAGAATCAGTCGTGCTGCCAATTACACCATAGGCCACTGGAACGCAATCCCCCGAGGGGTTCGTGTTCTAGCTTTGCGCCTGGGGTTCCGGCCTTCCGGCCCGCTCCCCGCGGCGCAGGAAGAACATTACCCGAAGGTGGACGGGGCTCCAAAACGAGTATCGGAGCCCAGCAGGGACGGCAGTTCGGCGAGGGAGGCGATGCGGTGCGGCCCGACGGGCGGTTCGATCGTGGCGTACAGGCCGCCGCGGTCGATCCACACCGACAGCAGTCCCGCGTCGGCCGCGCCCCGCCCGTCGATCTCCGGGTGGTCACCGACGTAGGCGACCTGGTGCGGCGGGAGCCCGAGGAACGCGCAGGCCGCGAGGAACGCACCGGGCTCGGGCTTGGAGACGCCGAGCTCGGCCGCGCACAGGATGGTCTCGAAGCGGTCGTGGACGCCGAGGGCGCGCAGCTTGCGGTCCTGGACGTGGAGGCTGGAGTTGGAGAGCACGGCGTGCCGGTGGCTGGCGGACAGGGCGTCGAGGACGGGCAGGACGTCCGGGAACAGGGCCCAGACCGCCTCGTAGTGGGTGACGTACCGCTGGAACCAGGCGTCGGCCTCGGTGTCGGTGAGGTCCTGGTCCAGGAACGCCCGGACGCGGTCGCGTCGCTGGCCCTCGAAGGTGGCCTCGCCGGCCGAGAAGCGCGCCCACTGCAGTTCGGTGGTCCTCCGCCAGTGGTCGACGGCCTGTTCGACGCTGTCGTAGCGGTCGAGCAGGCCCTCGGCCGTGAGGTGGGCGCGCATGCCGAGCCGGTCGGCGGTGGTGTAGTCGAAGAGGGTGTCGTCGACGTCCCAGACCACGGCGCGGATGCTCATGCCCCGACCGTACCCACCGCGGCTCGCTCTCAGCCCAGGTTCATGGTGCCGGAGAGGGTGAGGTCGGGGCCCTGGTCGTCGCGGGGGTGGGCGGTGAGTTTCCAGGTGAACGCGCCGCCCGAGGTGCCGCCGCCGCTGTCGGTGGTGCCGTCCCAGGCCGGGCGTACGGCGGCTCCGGTGGAGGCGCCGGTCAGGGTGCGGACGGTCTTGCCGAAGGCGTCGGTGAGGGTCAGGGTCCAGGTGGAGGGCTTGTTCAGCTGCCAGACCGGTGCCCAGGGGAAGGCCTTGCCGATCACGGACGGCGAGTAGACCTGGGCCTCCATCTGCGCGAGGGGCGAGGTGGGGACGCCGCTGGGGACGATCGAGACCTCGCCGTACGTGCCGTTGAGGTAGGCGATGGGGCCGCCGAAGCGGTCGACGGCCCAGCGGCCGTTGCTGCCGCCGGTGTTCTGGTCCGTGGCGGGCAGCTTCACCAGGGTGCGGGTGGTGGCCGTGCCGGTGTGGAAGTCGGTGAGCAGCAGTTCGTGGGTGGTGCGGTTCTCGCGGAGCAGGAAGCCGTCGGCGAGCCGGGCCGGCCCGAGGTCGGCGGGGACCGTGATCTTGCGGTGGGTGGCACGGTCGTAGACGCCGGCCGAGGTGCCGCAGGACCAGTACAGCCAGGTGTTGACGGCCTGGATGTCGGTGGGGGTGCACGGGGCGCCGGTGGCGATGGTGGTGGTCGTGCCGGTCTTGAGGTTGCGGCCGGCGACCTGGCCCTGGGCGCTGCCCGGGGCCCACAGGGTCTGCCCCCACACGGCGGCGGCGGTGCGGTCGCGGGTGAGGGCGGTCTCGCCGGCGGTCGCGGCGCGCGGGAAGTCGACGACCCGCTGCTTGCCGGAGGCGCCGTTGTAGAGCAGGTACCGGCCGGTGCCGCTGCCGACGCGGCCCCCGGAGTCGCCGTCCGTGGACGCGCTGAGGACGGTGGTGGTGTCGAGGCCGACGGTGCTGACGGACTCCTGGCCCGTCTCACTGGTCCACAGGTGGCTGACGCGGCCGTCGCCGAGGGCCTCCAGCTGGGGGCAGGCGGCGTCACCGGTGAGACAGGTGGGCGCGTTCAGAGCGGGGCTGCGGCGCGTCTGCGGGCCGCTGGGACGCCCTGCGGCGTCCAGCTGGAAGCTGCTGTAGCGCAGCGAGGCACCGGGCGTCGCTCCGTAGAGGAACAGCTCGCCGCCGGCGACGGTCAGTCCCTCGACGCCGGTCGCCGCGGCGGGGACCCGGGCCACCTCAGCGGTGGTGAGGCCGCCGCTGCCGTCGGGGGTGATCCGGTGGATGTTCCAGTCGAGGCTGGAGGGGCCCGCGGTGGCGAGGGCGCCCCCGTCGAGGGTGGGGCCGATGCCGCCGAACGACGAGGGGAGCACGGTGGTCGTCGCGCCGGTGACCAGGGAGCGGGCGGTCAGCGCGGCCTCGGTGCCGCCCAGCACGAAGGCCGGGTTGCCGATCAGGAGCTGGTCGCCGACGACGGCCTCGAGCTGGGCGTCGGTACTGGTCAGGGCGGTGGGCTCGGTGCCGGGTCCGGCGTCCACCCGGATCGCCTTCCAGTCGGCGACGAGCCAGCGGTCGTTGAAGGCGAGCTGCGGGGTCGCGGTGTCGCCGGTGACGTACGTGCGGAACGTACCGTCGGACAGGTCGACCAGGCCCACGGACGTCTTGCCGTCCAGCGCGTAGACGATCGCGAGGCGGGTGACCGAGCCGCCGGTGCGGTAGAGGACGGGGCGGGCGCCCGCGGGGAAGCCGGTGACCGGGGTGTCCACGGTGAGGGTGCCGTCGACGGTGCGCAGCAGGTGCAGGGCGCCGGTGCCGTCCACGGTCAGCACGCTCCAGCCGACGGCGGCGCGGTAGGCCTGGCCGGTGGGGATCGTGACGGTGGCGGTGACGCCCGTGGAACGGTGCTTCTGGGCGACGGTCCGGCCGTCCCGGGTGTTCACGACGTCGGTGCCGGTGGCCAGGTCGTCCGGGCCGGCGTGGGCGGGCGGGACCGTGCCGGGGTAGTCGACCGTGGTGACCGAGGTGGTGCCCGGGCGGTACTGGAAGCCGACGCGCCGGCCCAGGGGTAGTCGACGGTCACGCGCTTCTCGGTGACGAGGCGCACCGTGCCGGCCGGTTCGTCGACCGCGGGCGCCGCCTGCGCGGGTGCGGTCAGCACCGTGCAGGCCAGGGCCATGGCCCCACCGACGGCCGCGCGGACGAGTCTTCGTGAACGGATCATGCTCTCTCCCCCAGGACCAGGGCGCACACGCGCACCGTGCGCACAGAGGGCATCCAACGTCCCCTCCTGAGACGGGAGTTGGCCGGATGGGTGAACTCCGGGTGACGGCTGGGAGGACACGGCGAGGGCGGCGCCCGAAGCGGACGCCGCCCTCGCGGTGTGAGATGTCGCGCGTTACGCGGTCAGCTTCGCCAGCGCCGCGTCGATCCGGGCCAGGGTGGTCTCCTTGCCCAGGACCTGAAGGGACTCGAACAGCGGCAGACCGACCGTACGGCCGGTGACGGCGACGCGGACGGGGGCCTGGGCCTTGCCGAGCTTCAGGCCGTGCGCCTCGCCGGCGGCCAGGACGGCCTCCTTCAGCGACTCGGCGGAGGTCCAGTCGGCGGCCTCGAGCTTCTCGCGGGCCGTGCGCAGCAGGGCGTCCGAGCCCTCCTTCATCGCCTTGGCCCAGGAGGCCTCGTCCTCCACCGGCTCCGGCAGGAACAGGAAGTCGACGTTGTCGGTGATCTCGGAGAGGACCTTGAGGCGGGTCTGCGCGTGCGGCGCGATGGCTTGCCACTTGGCCTCGTCGAAGGCCTCCGGGGCCCAGGGGGCGAACGGCGCCTGGAGCCAGGGGCGGCAGCGCTCGGTGAAGTCCTTCACGTCCAGCATGCGGATGTGGTCGGCGTTGATGGCCTCGCACTTCTTCAGGTCGAAGCGGGCCGGGTTGGGCTGCACGTCGGAGATCTCGAACGCCGCGACCATCTCGGCGATGGAGAAGACGTCCTGGTCGGCCGAGAGGGACCAGCCGAGCAGCGAGAGGTAGTTGAGCAGCCCCTCGGGGAGGAAGCCGCGCTCCCGGTAGAGGTTGAGGGAGGACTGCGGGTCGCGCTTGGAGAGCTTCTTGTTGCCCTCGCCCATCACGTACGGCAGGTGGCCGAAGGACGGGATCTCCTTGGCGATGCCGAGCTCGATCAGCGCCTTGTAGAGGGCGATCTGGCGGGGGGTGGAGGAGAGCAGGTCCTCGCCGCGCAGGACGTGGGTGATCTCCATCAGGGCGTCGTCGACCGGGTTGACCAGCGTGTACAGCGGGGCGCCGTTGGCACGCACGATGCCGTAGTCCGGGACGTTCTCCGGGGTGAAGGTCAGCTCGCCGCGGACCAGGTCGGTGAAGGTGATCGTCTCGTCGGGCATCCGGAAGCGGACGATCGGCTCGCGGCCCTGGGCCTGGTACTCCTCGACCTGGGCGGCGGTCAGCTCACGGCAGTGGCCGTCGTAGCCGGAGGGCTTGCCGGCGGCGCGGGCGGCCTCGCGGCGGGCGTCCAGCTCCTCCTGGGAGCAGTAGCAGCGGTAGGCGTGGCCGGCGTCGAGCAGCTTCTGCGCGACGTCCTGGTAGAGGTCCATGCGCTGCGACTGGCGGTACGGCGCGTGCGGGCCGCCGACCTCGGGGCCCTCGTCCCAGTCGAAGCCCAGCCAGCGCATCGAGTCGAGCAGCTGGGTGTAGGACTCTTCGGAGTCGCGGGCGGCGTCGGTGTCCTCGATACGGAAGACCAGGGTGCCCTGGTGGTGCTTGGCGAACGCCCAGTTGAACAGGGCGGTGCGGACCAGGCCCACGTGGGGGTTGCCGGTGGGTGAGGGACAGAAACGGACGCGTACTTCAGTGCCGGATGCGCTAGCCACGCTTGACAACCTTGTTGGTGAGAGTGCCGATGCCTTCGATGGTGACGGCGACCTCGTCGCCGACGTTCAGGGGGCCGACCCCAGCCGGGGTGCCCGTGAGGATCACGTCGCCGGGGAGCAGCGTCATGGCCTCGGAGATGTTGACGATCAGGTCCTCGACGGAGTGGATCATCTCGCTGGTACGGCCGAGCTGGCGCTGCCGGCCGTTGACCGTGAGCTGGATGGTGAGGTCGCTCGCGTCCAGGTCCGTCTCCACCCAGGGGCCGAGCGGGCAGGAGCTGTCGAAGCCCTTGGCGCGGGCCCACTGCTTCTCGCGCTTCTGCACGTCGCGGGCGGTGATGTCGTTGGCGCAGGTGTAGCCGAAGATCACGTCCTTGACGCGCTCGCGCGGGACCTCGCGGCACATCCGGCCGATGACCACGGCCAGCTCGGCCTCGTGGTGGACCTCCTCGGAGAACGAGGGGTACTGGATCTCGTCGCCGGGGCCGATCACCGAGGTGGACGGCTTGAAGAAGGCGAAGGGGGCCTCGGGCACCTCGTTGCCCAGCTCGCGCGCGTGCTCCGCGTAGTTGCGGCCGAAGGCCACGACCTTGTTGGGGAGCACCGGCGGCAGCAGCCTGACCTTGCCGACCGGCACCTTCGTGCCGGAGAGCTCGAAGTCCGCGAACGGGATGCCCTTGATGATGTTCAGGACGAGTTCGTCCTGCTTGTCGCCCTCGATGGCGCCGAAGGCGACGTTCCCGTCGATGGAGAACCTGGCGATGCGCACGGGTTGCTTGGCCCCTTGACTGAAGCGGCTGGAGTCTGACGGTCCAGGCTAACGCGGGGAGGTGACCTCGCCCCGCGCATTACGCGGCGGCGCCCCCGGCACGCACGAAGGGGCGCCCCACCATGGGGGCGCCCCTCGCAGATCCGGTTTCCGGCGCCCTGAGCATCCGGCGGCCGGCGCGCGTACTAGCGGGTGTCACTCCGCGGCCGCGGCGGCCGCGACGGGGATCTCCATGAGGACGGTGCGCTTGGGGTTTGCGGTCTGGGCCGGCAGGTCGACGGGGTGCTCCGGCTGCTCCGGCGTCTGCAGTTCGTCGGCGTCGTTCAGGTGTGCCAGCGTCGTGCGTCGCGGGTTGGCGATCTTGTGGAACATCGTCGTCGTCTTCACTGTTTACTTGACCCTGTCCTGTGACGGGCGCCGGGAGGGTGCGTGTGAACCCCCGTACGGGCGCGGGTTGTCGATGGTGCCATCGCTGTAAAGCGTCAGGCTAAACATCCGATTCCCCGGCCCTGATGCGCAGAGGGCATGATCGGCGTGTGAGTTTCCTCACGAGTCAGAGGACGAATCGGTCAATCCGGACTCGCATCCCACCCCTACGAAACGGACATTGGCCCCCTGAAGCCATCATTCCGCTCCTGATCATGGCGACTGGGACACCCGGCACGGCTCGACGACTCGCGGGCATACGCCCGAAATAGGCGAACTCGCTTTCTACGACCGGTGATCCGGCACTCACGTGGTGTCACCTACATCACGGCTCGGCCTACGGGCCTTGTTGCTGATCCTGTGCTGTGCTGGAATCTCACGGACCGCCGCAGGGTCGAGCCGGCGCACAGGGGGCGCACAGTCGCGCCGAGTGGCGGTGAGAAGGGGGAGCCAGCGCCGGTCACTCACGACCACCACGGGGGCGTAATTCAGGGCGTCCCCAGAACGCCGACACCGTGCTCCGTCGTTTCAGGCGACGGGGTGCCTGGTCCAGAGGTTGCGACGCTAGTGCAGGGACGTTTCAAGAGGGATGGCAGCGCTTCGGCGGAGCCGGAGCCGCACGGCGGGACTGGCCCCGTGAAAGGCGGCCCCGCGCCCCAGCACGCCCAGAACCAGGGCCCTGCGGGCGACGGCGGTGAGCGCTCAGGGCGCCCCGGTGCATCGGCCCCCTCGGGGCCCGGAAGCCCCTCGTCGGCGCTGAAGCCGCCGACGGGTCCGACCGGCCCCGGGCCGCGAATAGCCCTGCGCAACTGGCGCATCTCCACGCGACTGGTGTCGCTGCTCGCCCTCCCGGTGGTCGCGGCCACCTCGCTGGGCGCGCTGCGTATCGACCAGTCCATGGACGACATCCAGCAGCTCGACAACATGAAGCTGCTGACCGACATGACCAAGCAGGCCACCGAGCTGTCGGCCGCGCTCCAGGAGGAGCGTGACCAGTCGGCCGGCCCGCTGGCGCACGGCGGCAAGGCGAGCGACTTCACGGTCAAGGGACTTCGCGAGAAGACCGACCGGGCGAGGAAGAACTTCCTCGACAGTTCCGAGGAGATCGACGGCGCCAGCAAGGACGGCAACCTCAGGGGCGTGCGCGAGTACCTCGTGCAGCTCGCCGGCGAGCTGGGCGACCTGGAGCAGATCCGCAAGAGCGCCTACGCCTCCGAGGACAACTCCACGCAGACGATCGAGGCGTACCACCGTCTGATCGAGAACCTGATCGACCTCTCCCAGGACATGGCCGAGGCGACCAGCAACCCGGACATGATCCAGCGCACGCGTGCGCTCGCGGCGTTCTCCTCCGCCAAGGAGTACTCCTCGATCCAGCGCGCGGCCCTCGCGGCGGCACTGCCCGCGAGCAACACCACGACCGGCAAGCTCTCGCCGAACGACCGGCTCTACGCCGAGTCCGCCCTGGAGAGCCAGAAGTCCGAGATCCGCAGCTTCAAGAGCATCTACGGCGAGGACGCCGCGGCCGAGCTGCTGCAGCCCATCGAGGACGGCGGCAACTCCACGATCAAGGCGACCGACACCTACGCCGGCCGCGCCCTGGTCTCCGCGAGCGGTCTCGCCCAGCAGGACAAGCGGTCCTACCGCGACTGGCTGGACGACAGCTCCACCAAGATCCAGCAGATGAAGAACATCGAGCACACGCTGCTCGAGGAGATGGAACAGAAGGCCCGTGAGCTGCGCAGCGCCACCGAGCGCGACGCGATCATCTCCGGTGCCCTGATCCTCATCGTGCTCGGTGTGTCGCTGGTCGGCGCCTTCGTCGTGGCGCGGTCCATGATCCGCTCGCTGCGCCGCCTGGAGGACACCGCGACGAAGGTCGCCTCCGACCGTCTGCCCGAGCTGGTCAAGCAGCTGTCCGAGTCCGACCCGCAGGACGTCGACACCTCCGTCGAGTCGGTCGGTGTGCACTCCCGGGACGAGATCGGCCGGGTGGCCGCGGCCTTCGACGACGTGCACCGCGAGGCGGTCCGCCTCGCCGCCGAGCAGGCCCTGCTGCGGGGCAACGTCAACGCGATGTTCACCAACCTCTCGCGCCGCTCCCAGGGCCTGATCCAGCGCCAGCTGTCGCTGATCTCCGAGCTGGAGTCCCGCGAGGCCGACCCGGATCAGCTGTCCTCGCTGTTCAAGCTCGACCACCTCGCCACCCGCATGCGCCGTAACGGTGAGAACCTCCTCGTCCTCGCGGGTGAGGAGCCCGGCCGCCGCTGGACCCGTCCGGTGCCGCTGGTCGACGTGCTCCGCGCCGCCGCGTCCGAGGTGGAGCAGTACGAGCGCATCGAGCTGGCCTCCGTGCCGACCACCGAAGTGGCCGGCCGCGTGGTCAACGACCTCGTGCACCTGCTCGCCGAGCTGCTGGAGAACGCGACCTCCTTCTCCTCGCCGCAGACCAAGGTCAAGGTCACCGGTCACGCCCTGCCCGACGGCCGGGTGCTGATCGAGATCCACGACACCGGTATCGGCCTGTCGCCGGAGGACCTGGCGGCGATCAACGAACGGCTCGCCTCTCCCCCGACGGTGGACGTCTCCGTCTCCCGCCGCATGGGTCTGTTCGTGGTCGGCCGGCTGTCCCAGCGGCACGGCATCCGCATCCAGCTTCGCCCGTCCGACTCCGGTGGTACGACCGCGCTGGTCATGCTGCCCGTCGACGTCGCCCAGGGCGGCCGCAAGCCCCAGCCCAAGCAGCCCGGCCAGCCGCCGTCCGGCGGCGGTCCGGCCGCCGCCCAGGCGGCCGCCGGTGCGGCCGCGGCGCGGCGTGCCGCCGGGGCCGGCCAGGGGGCCGGTGCCCTCGGGGC